>JALZFP010000149.1 GCA_030861485.1 Actinomycetota bacterium
GCCCTTGCGCGGGTACATGCCATAGATACGCGCCTGGTTTGTCGATAGCACGGCGACGAATTGGTTCTCGGAGATCCTGCCCTCCCTCACCCCGAGCGTCCAGAGTACCATCGCCCGTTCCTCCGCACCCGGCAACCCGTTGGGGATAAGGGTGAAGTCGTCTATACCGAGCTCCTTCTGCTCCCTGTAGTTGAACGAGCAGTGGTCGGAGCCGAAGATCTGCAAGTCCCCCACCTTGAGCCCGTTCCACAGCGGCTCACGGTTTGACTCGTCCCGTAACGGTGGGGAGCAGACGTACTTGGCGCCCTCGAAGCCTTCACGGGCGAGATCGCTGTAGGAAAAGGCGAAGTACTGCGGGCAGGTCTCGGCGTAGACGGTGCTCCCACGCTCGTGGGCGCGGTGAATCTCCTCCAGCGCGGGGGCGCAGGAGACGTGAACAACCAGAATCGGCACCCCGGCCACCTCCGCGAGCCGGATGGCCCGGTTCGTCGCCTCAGCCTCGACCTTCTCGGGACGGGTGAGGGCGTGAAAGCGAGGAGCGGTATCACCACGAGCGAGCGCCTGTTCCTGGAGCTTGGAGATCACATCCCCGTTCTCGGCGTGCACGAGCACCAGGACCCCAGCCTCCCTAGAGAGTTGCAAAACCTCGAAGAGGTCATCGTCCTCGGTATACAGGGGTGTGCCCTTGTATGCCATAAAGATCTTGACCGACGCTACGCCTCTCTCTGCGAGACCCGGGAGCTCTGTCTTTACGTCGGCGCGCAGGTCCGTGACCGCGACGTGAAAACCGTAGTCTATGAGCGCCTTGTCCCGAGCCTTCTCCGTCCACGCTTCGAGCGCCCCCGCGAGCGTCCCGCCCTCCTCCTGGAGCGCGAAATCTATGATCATGGTCGTCCCGCCCGCCGCCGCTGCGGCGGTCCCGGCCGCCCAGTCGTCGGCCGTTACAGTGCCGCCGAAGGGCATGTCCATGTGGGTGTGCGCGTCTATAAAGCCTGGCATGATGAGCTTGCCGCTCGCGTCTACGATGGTCTCTACCCCCTCTCCTGAGATCTCCGTACCGACAGCGACGATCTTCTCATCCTCGACGAGCACGTCCGCCCCGAAGCTGCCATCAGCGGTAACGACTGTCCCGCCGGTGAAGAGTAATACGCCCAATTTCACTCCTTTCCGGCCACGAGCAGCAGCACGTTCCGAAGCTCCGGCGCGGGTTTCGCCGAAGCTCTGTACCTGACACTATGAATGACCGTGCGTGCTCCGGATTTAGACTTGGTGATCAAGATTCCGGTCCAAGAACGGGCGGAGAGTGTACTCGAGTGGCACGTCCGTATTGGCAGTGCCTGGTCTCTGCTCTCCGGAAGCCTTCTCGCCAGCATCGCCTCCCTTTCCCTGACGGGCAGTATAGAGCCGGGTGAAGCTAGTTGTAAACAGATTAGTCTAGGCACTACGCGGGCCAACAGAGCTTGGGAATCACACGCTCCCCGTAGGCCTGTATAAACTCCTCCTGATTGCGCCCGACGTTGTGGACGTAGACCTCGTCGAATCCGAGGTCTACGTAGTGCTGGATATGCTCCAAATGCTCGTCAAGATCGGCGGATATCATAACCCGGTTCCTAAAGTTATCTATGTGGACCAGCTTCGCCATCGCCGCGAAGTCCTCGGGGTTGCGGATGTCGGCCTTGGGGAAAGGCATCCCGCCGTTGGGCCACTCCCTCACGGCCTGCTCCTCGGCCTCCTCCTGACTCTCCGCCCAGGAGATGTGTAGCTGCACCATGCGTGGCATGGTGCTCGGGTCCTTGTCCTCCTGCCGCGCCCCCTCCTCAAACTTCCCCATGAGCATCCTTATCTTCTCGTCCGCAGCGCCCACGGTGATGATCCCATCGCACAGGCGGCCCGTCCTCTTGCTCATGATGGGTCCCGCGGTCGCTACGTAGAGGGGGGGTGGAGTCTCCGGCATGGTGTAGAGCTTCGCGCTCTCGAGCTTTATGTGCTCGCCCGCGTACTTCACCACCTTGCCGGTGAAGAGCTTGCGGATGACCTCGATGGCCTCCATCAGTATCCGGAGCCGCGTCGGCGCCTCGGGCCAGTAGTCACCGACGATGTGCTCGTTGAGTGCCTCGCCGGCCCCGAGCCCGAGCCAGAAGCGACCCGGGTACATAGCCTCCAGGGTAGCGGCGGCCTGGGCGATGATCGCCGGGTGGTAGCGGAAGCCCGGCGGGGTTACACCAGTCCCGAAGCGTAGGGAAGTTGTGGCGCCCAAAGCGCCGAGCCAGGACCAGACAAAGGCGCTCTGGCCTTGCTCCGGGGTCCAAGGATGGAAGTGGTCCGAGGCCATCACAGAGGTGAAGCCGGCCTCCTCAGCCCGCTTGCACCACTCGAGCAGGTCCGTCGGGTGGAACTGCTCGAACATCGCCGCGTACCCCACCGTGCCCGTGGTCTCCATATCTCTCCTCTCCGATCAGGCCTGGGAGCATTATATTGGCAAGAGGATGGTAGTAGCCGTAGAGGCTCCGCGTAATTTCTTAGAAGATGAGGCTACGGTCGTCCACGATACCGCCGCCGGCCCTCCTCGCGTTGGTAGCTTAGCCTCGATCTTTTGATCTGATCTGCGCCGTTCTCCAACAGACCCGCAAGCCAGCCGCACCACTCGGCGCACTCGCGTTCGTAGCCTTTGCCTCTCTGCAACGTAGCGTAGCTGGCGAACCGCGGCGAGTCTTTCTGCTGCAGATTCCGGCCCCACTCCTTTTGCATCCCCCTTCGGCCTGGCCAAAGCCACCGAGCATGTACCCGCTATCGGCCGCCGCGAGACGGCGAGAAGGCGTCTGATGCGCGGCGAGAACGAACCCGCCTTCCCCTCCCCCAAACAAGTGAGTTTAGGAACCTCTATCGGGCGGTAGAAAATACAGAGGTGACGAGCAGCCGCCCGGGGAGCGGGCTTGAGAGGAAGGACAGGTTTATGGGAAGACGCCGTGGTAAGACCAGCGGCGAGGACAGGTCCGAAGGGGCGATGGACAAGACCAAGGGCCGCCTCAAAGAGGCTGCCGGCGCCATTGCCGGTGATGAGGACCTGAAGGCCGAGGGCCGCGCGGATCAGCGTACGGGCACCGTCAAGGAGAAGAAAGGCAAGCTCAAGGACCTGTTTAAGTAGCGGAGGTCCGGGAAGTTTAGTTACCCCTCTAGGGGCTGGGTCCTACGCGACCCGGCCTTTCTCCGTAGCTTAGAGCGGAGCGTTCCGTGCTTTGCGGATCGGAAGGATCCTTTCCGGTCGGTACGGTAGGAGCACCTCGGGTAGCGCGAGCTATCATGACCCGCGAGCAACGCCCAGGTGTCGGCCGGGCTCAGCGTTGCCTACCTGCTTCTTACAGCGCTCTAGCCTGCCCAGGACATAGACCCAGAGATCCTCCGCCGGGTTGCCGTTCGCGTGCTGGACTAAGCCCTAGCGCACCCAGTGGAGGTTGCTCATCGCTTTGCAGAGCGCCAGACGCGAGTAGAGCGTCGTGGGCACCAGGCCACCGCAGTAGACCTCCAGCATCATCCGATCATCCGGTCCTGCTTGGGTAGTTTCGTTACTCTAGCGGCGCACGCTTGGACCGACGCGCTTCATCGCGGTGCGGAAGTCGTAGGTGGTGATGGAGAGGCTTCCTAACTTGTGCGGCGAGATCCTCTTCTCAAGGTCGCGGAGGTTAATCGTGCGCCGCATACACACGAGCGCGGCCTCGCGACACAGAGCTTCGAGGTCCGCCCCCGAGTAGTCGCGCGCTAAGGTGGCAACCTGCTCGAGGTCGAGGTCGGGTGCTGTAGGCATGGCCTTGGTGTGGATTTTCAGGATGTGCAGCCGCGCCTCGGCGTCGGGGAGGCCTATCTCGATCTCGTGGTCGAAGCGGCCCGGACGCCTCAGGGCCGGGTCCAGCGCTGAAGGCCGGTTGGTCGTGGCGATGACGCAGACGCGCCCGAGGTCGTTCATCCCGTCCATGAGCGAGAGCAGCTGGGAGACGAGGGTAGCCTCGAAGCTCTCGCTCATCATGTCGCGCGCGGAGGCGAAGGAGTCTATCTCGTCGAAGAGGATTATGGCCGGTGCCTTGGTCTTTGCCTCGGTGAAGATACTCCTCAGTCGAGCCTCGCTCTGGCCCCAGTACTTGTTGAGGATCTCCGGCCCGGAGACCGCTACGAAGTGCGCCCCACTCTCCCGCGCAACCGCGCGGGCGAGCAGGGTCTTGCCAGTCCCAGGCGGGCCGTAGAAGAGTATCCCTTTGTGGGGACGTATCCCCAGGCGTTCGAAGATCTCTGGATGGGTTATCGGGAGCTCGACGGCCTCCCGTACCAGAGCTATGGTGGCGCGCATCCCGCCGACGTCTTCGTAGCGCGTCAGGGGCACGTTGCGCGAGCCCGGCGCCACTCCCGAAGCCGCCACCACTCCGGCACCGCTGCTTCGCACGCCCTTAGCGAGGCGCTCGAAGAAGCCCTCCTTCGGCTCGGGCGGCTCGGTCTCTTCGGGTGCAGCCTCGTTGCTCTTCGCCACGGATCGGCTCCTCAAAGGCCCACTGCCCCTATAGCGCCAAGCTTCGTCGCGGTTCGGGTCTATTCTCTCGGGGAGGCGGGCCAGGATCTCGGCGGTACCGTCGAGGTCCAGGATCGGGCACCGCGCGCAGGACCCCAGATCGGAGAGGACGCGCTCCATGAGCCCTTCCTTGTCCACCCTGAAGACGCCGTCCTCACCCATCTCGCCGAAAGCGTACCAGGAGTTCGCCGTGGCGTGGTCGTTGTCGTAGACCCGGATCTGCTTGCACGGGAAGAGCTGCTTGCTGGCGAGCCTCTTGGGCGTGCACCACTCAATCGCCGGCGTGCCCCGGCGCTGCTTGCGCAAGAAACATCCCAGCCCCCCGAAGAGCTCCTCGCCCGACACCGCCGTACCGTCCGCCGCGTACTCGGCCTCCTTCTCGCCTCTGAGGAACGTTCCGAGGTCGTCTAAAGGCCGCCACTCTTCCGGCAGTTCGAGCTCGACAGAGACCTTCGTGGTGCCGTTCTCGCCCTCGGTTCGGTAAGATGGGTGGCGGGCCGCGACAGAGGCCGCCCGTTTCAGGGGACCTTCGGGACTCAAGGGAAATCTCATCCGAACCCTCACGAAAAGCGATTCTACCACTGCGCAGGAAAGGAACGGATAAATTATGACCGGCGATAAGAAGCCACCTGTCTCTACCGGCGGTGGCGACGACGGCACCACGACCCTGCTCGGCACCGGCCGCATCTCCAAACACGACGCCCGCATCATCGTCCTAGGCGACGTGGACGAGGCGAGCTCCTTTATAGGGCTGGCCCGTGCCGAGGTCGGCGAAGCCAAAGAAGGTATGGCCGAGCTCCTGATCGGTCTGCAGCGCCTCCTCTACAGGGTCATGGGCGACGTCGCCATGCCCGAAGAGGAGAACGCGGTCACGGCTAGCGATCTGGAGTACCTTAACTACGCCCTCGAAGAGTGGCGAAACCGGACCGAAATTTCCGACCAGTTCGTCGTTCCCGGGGAGACAAAGCTCGGCGCCCTCCTCGACATCGCCCGCTCGGTCGTACGCCGTGCAGAGCGCAGCCTCGCCGCCGCCGGGTACGCCCAGACGCACCCCGAGGCCTTCAAGGCTGTCAACCGCCTCTCCGACTTGCTCTTCGTTGTCGCCCGCAACGCCGATGGCAAGGCATCACTCTCCAAGGGATAGTAGTTATTAGCCTGGGGTCGCCGCCAGGTCTTCCTCACGCGCGGCTCGCATCACCACGACGCGCTCTCACGGGTAGAACACGTTGGCCGCGTCGCGTCCCCCTCTCGTCCGGGTCATAACGGCGCAACGTCCTTTAAGCGGACGCCTCAGGCATCGATCCCTTCAAACCGCGTGACCAACTGATACTCTACCGCGCCCATGGTCTCTACCAACGCCCCTTACCGGCCTGCTCGTCGGGCGAGCTACCGACCGCTGGCCAAAACGCTCCCGCCTCATCCCTAGCTCTTCACCGCGCCTCCTACACGCCGCCAGACGCCAGCGTAAGAGTACGACGTCTACAGAAACACCCGCCGGTGTATGATGCAGGGGCAGGCATCTTGCGTGTTCGAGGAGGTTTCGCGTGTCGATGGAGTTCGGCGTTTTCATTCCGCAGGGCTGGCGGATGGACCTAGTCGAGATAGAGGACCCGCACGAGCAATACGAGGCGATGACCCGGGTCGCCAAAGTGGCCGAAGAGAGCGGCGGGTACGACTCGATCTGGGTCTACGACCACTTCCACACCGACCCCACCCCCGAAAAGGAGACCGTCTTCGAGTGCTGGACGGCCACCGCGGGTCTGAGCCGCGACACCGAGAGGATTAGGATAGGCCAGATGGTCACCTGCAACGGCTACCGCAACCCAGCCCTCCTGGCGAAGGTGGCCTCGACGGTGGACGTGATGAGCAACGGGCGGCTGCTCTTCGGACTCGGTGCAGGCTGGTACGAACACGAGTGGCGGGCCTACGGCTACGGCTTCCCCGAGGTACCGGAGAGGATGCGGGCTTTCAGGGAGGCCTGCCAAATCATCCACCGCATGTGGACCGAGGACGAACCCCAGTTCGAGGGCGAGTTCTACACTATAGACAAGGCCATAAACGAGCCAAAAGGGGTGCAGAAACCACATCCTCCGTTCTGGATCGGGGGCAGTGGCGAGAAGGTAACGCTGAGGCTGGTCGCGCGGTGGGGCGACGCCTGCAACGTCTTCGGCGGCCCTGACAGGTTGCGCCACAAGTTCGATGTGCTCAAGGGGCACTGCGACGATTTGGGGCGCGACT
>JALZFP010000155.1 GCA_030861485.1 Actinomycetota bacterium
AGCCCCGTCCAGCGTGGGAGTTGGAGCGGGTAAACGTCAAAGCTGCTTTGAACACTATTCTGGAACTCCGCTCACACCCGGACCCCAACGTCCGTATCGCTTCCGTCAAGATCGAGGAATTTCACGCCCTCCGCCGGCGGCTCCTCAAGCAGGACGCGCTCCCGCCGTCGAGAAGGGTGTTTTACCAGAATGAGCTGTAGCCTCCGGGAGGTCTAGGCGCTAAGTCTGGACAAAAAAGGTAGAATAGCGGCGTAGTGAGACACCCGGATCGAAAGGCGTAGAGAAAGCATGAGCGGTACCAACTTCATAGTGATGGTCATCATGATCCTTATACTGCTCTTCGTCCTCATGAATATCGGGCCCCTCGTAGCCTTTTAGTTTTTCTCTAATTCTCCTCTTTCAGGGCGAACGCCCGAACGGTTCTATAGGTAGCCCCTTCAGGGGCGAGCGTGCTCTCCGTGAGTTCGACGTGCCGGACCTGGAACTCCCCGAGATTCTCCTCGGGCGGCGGCTTGATGCTCGCCGCTTTGCTTCGGGTGCGGGCGAGCGTCAGATGCGGTATGTAGGGGCGCTTCTCCCGCCCGAAGCCTAGAGGAGCGAGGGCAGTGTCGAGGTTCGCAGCTAGGGAGCGCAGCTCGCTGGAACCCGCGCCGATGCCAACCCACAAGATCTGGGCACGTCGCGCCGACGGGAAGGCTCCGAATCCCGCCAGTACAGCATCAAAGGCTGCCTGGCTCCCGCAGACCTTCTCCAGAGCGGCGCAGAGATTGTCCAACCCCACTTCCCGAACGTTGCCCAGGAACTTAAGGGTCAGGTGGACGTTCTCGGGCCTGGCCCACCGCACCCGCTCGCCCACAAACAGGCGTCGGGCCCTTGCGAGCGCCTCCTCTCTAATCTCCAGCGGCGGGAAGACGGCGATGAAGGTTCGCACCGAATCTCCTAATCGCTGACGCGGAGGTTCTCGCGGTAGGTTGCGGCCGATTGGCCACGAGGGCCGCGGCAACACCGGCGCCGGTGCCATTGTCCACGTTGACGACCGAGAGGCCCGGAGAGCAGCTCTGGAGCATGCTTAGAATGGCGGCCGTACCGTCGCCGCCGAGACCGTAGCCGGTCGAGGTTGGGAGGCCTACAACCGGCACCGCGACGAGGCTTGAGACCACGC
Source organism: Actinomycetota bacterium (assembly GCA_030861485.1). Taxonomy (GTDB): domain Bacteria; phylum Actinomycetota; class Rubrobacteria; order Rubrobacterales; family Rubrobacteraceae; genus Rubrobacter_F. Next base: position 1,163 of record JALZFP010000155.1, read on the forward strand.
TCGGGAGCGCCCCCTCCATTCCCGCGGCGACGATCACGCAATCCGGGTCGAAGGAGCGCAGATCCCTCAAGGGCTCGGCGAGACGGTGGATGCCTGCCACGCCAACGTCGTGGAAGCTCTTTACGGCCACGCCCATCTCCCGAACTACAACCACGGCCTCCTCCAGAACAGGCAGATCCGAGGTGCCGGCGCTTATGGCTACAACTCGCCCACCAGTCGGGGCGGGCTCTCCCGGGCCGGCGACGAGGGCTTTCCCGGCGTTTCTCACGGGCACGCCGGGGAGCGTCTCGTGCAGGAGGCGTTCCTGTTCGGGGGTGGGACCGCTAACCACCACGCGCTCCGAGTGGTCCAGAATGGAGGCGCAGATCTTTGCCACCTGGGCGGGCGTCTTGCCGGGGGCGTAAACTATTTCCGGCACCCCTTTGCGGGCGGCGCGGCCCAGGTCGAGGACGGCGAACTCGTCGAGGTAGCGGACCTCACCCTCTCTCAGGCGCTCGGCGGCCTCCGCAGGGGAGAGGTTGCCGCCGGCGACGGCGGCTAATATCTCTTCCAGGTTGTCCGGAGGTTTTGGCATCGGGCCCTAGTGTAACCGACCCCGCAAGAGGGTAGACAGTGAGCGCCCCTTGGCCCACGACCGTTTGCGAGGAAAGGCGTTTGCGATGACTACGATTATCGAGCTTGTGGTTTCTCTTGTGGCGATCCTGGGGGCGGCTGCGCTGTTCACCAACGCCGTCGAGATGCTTGGCGAGCGGCTGAACCTGGGCTCGGGGGCGGTGGGGAGCGTGCTCGCGGCGGTGGGGACCGCCCTGCCGGAGACCATGATCCCGGTGGTCGCCCTTATCGGGGCCGCTCTTGCCGGTGGGAGCGCCGCAGAGGCCGCCAGCGAGATCGGGATCGGGGCGATTCTCGGGGCGCCGTTCCTGCTAGCCACGCTGGCCATGTTCGTTGTCGGGCTCGCGGCACTGAGCTTCCGGGGACGTAGGCAGAACGGGACGGACATCGTGATAGAGAAGAGGACCACCAGACGGGACATGGTGTACTTCCTCGTTCTGTTCGCCGTGGCCGCTGGGGCGGGTATTGTGGCGCTACCAACCTACGTAAAGGTGCTGGTGGGGATCGTGCTCATCGTGGCCTACGCCTTCTACGTGTGGCGTACGATAGTGGCCGGGGGAGAGCAGCTAGAAGATGTACCCAATGACCTCACGATTTGGCCCGAGTCTTCGTGGGGCCGGGCGCCGACCTGGGCCGTCGTAGTGCAGCTCCTGGCGACCCTATTAGTAATGGGCGCGGGCGCCCACTTCTTCGTCGAAGGTGTAGAGAGCGCCTCGGAAGCGCTCAGCATACCGGCCGGCTTGATCTCGCTGGTCCTCGCCCCCCTGGCCACGGAGCTGCCCGAGAAGTTCAACTCCGTGATCTGGCTCAGAGAAGACAAGGACACTTTGGCCCTTGGGAACATAACGGGGGCGATGGTCTTTCAGAGCACCCTGCCGGTCGCTTTGGGCCTCTTGTTCACGCGCTGGGATTTGGATTTTATCAATGCCCTTTCCGCGGTGCTGGCTCTCGTCTCGGGCCTAGTCTTTCTGGGTTTCCTCCTTCGCAAAGCCCCGATAAAGGCGTATTACCTGCTCGGAGCGGGAACCCTGTACGCCGGGTTCGTCGCCGTGGCGATCTATCAGGTCGCCCTGTAGGGCCATTCCGCTTCTTAGCCCCACGAATCCGCGGGGCCGCGTACGAGCCGTGGTGGCGTAAGAATGTAGAATTGGCGCTCGTGTCGGAGAAGGACGAGGTTTGACTTGCCGGAGTTTTTAAACGGGGAATTCTTCGTCGGGCTCTTTTTCGTGCTCGTCACCAACCTGATCCTCTCCGGCGACAACGCCGTGGTGATAGCCATGGCCGCTCGCAGGCTTGACGGCGCCCAGCGTCGGCAGGCGATAATCGGGGGGGCTGCCGGCGCCGTGGTGCTACGCCTGATCTTCGCGGCCGTCATCGCCTACCTGATTCACATACCGTTCCTGCAGGTGGTGGGAGGGCTTCTGCTCGTCTGGATCGCCTGGAAGCTCGTCCACGAAGAAGAAGGAGATGAAGAGGACAAGGTTCAGGCCGGAGAGAGCATGTGGGAGGCGATCAGGATCATCATCGTGGCTGACGCCGTGATGTCGCTTGACAACGTGATAGCGCTCGTCCAGGCCGCGAAGATCGAAGGAGAGACCAGCTTCTTGCTCCTTACAATCGGGCTAGCGACGACGATACCGCTGGTCGTCTTCGGGGCTGCGCTGCTGACCTCCCTGATGGACCGGTTCCCCGCTCTTATCTACGCCGGCGCCGGTCTCCTCGTATACCTGTCCGTAGAGATGTTCTTCGGCGACACGTTCCTGGCGGAATACATAGAACCCTATGCTGATATGGAATGGCTCGTGGAGGTCGTCGCCGTGGCCGCCTTTGTCGCCATTGCCTGGGTGTGGTCCAAGCGTAAGGAGAGGGCCAAGCGGGGCGAGAGAGACATCGAGAAGCCTCCAGAAAAGCTAGATAAGTAGAGGGTGCGGAACGAAGACCCGGTAGAGGACGCACCCGGACCCCTTACCGGCGGTCGAGCAACCGGGCCAGCGGTCCCCTACTCCGTAGCCTCTCCAGCTCCGCTTCGTACTCTGCCAGAGTCTGTTCGATGTGGGCGATATGCTCTATGCGTTCCATGAGCATCAGGCGTTCCTCGGCCGCAGCCCTAAGCTCCAGGACCTCCTCCGTGAGCCGCCTACGCTCCTCAAGACTCTCTTTGACTTCTTTCTGAAGCCTCATATTCGTCGCTCGGACCTCTTTGAGCTGTCCCGAGAGCCGGCCGATATCCTCCCGCGCGCGGGCTAGGTCACGCGCCAGTTCCAGCACGGTCGAATCGAGGCGCTCGCGGATAGTCTCTGGCGAGACACCGCCATCGGGGCGGGTGAGATCCTCGGCCTTGTCCTCCGAGATGCCCAGGAGCCGCGCCGCCTCTGCAGGTGTTAGGGAGGGCTCTTCCACCTAGTCTCCAGCTACCTCTCCGGCTCCGGGCGAGAACTCAAACTCATAACCCGCATCTTGGATGGCTTCCCCGATTCGGCCCAATTCCGCCTCCCCGCCCTCGTAGGAGACGGCCACGAGTCCCTTCTCTTGGTCCACGTTGACCTCCTCCACGAACCCGAGCCGTCCTAACACCTTCTCCAGGCGCTCGGACTCTCCGGTCTCCGCTAGTCCCCGCACCACCAGCGCTACGTCGGGCATGTGGTACTCCCTTCGATCAATGTAGCCGACAACCATTAGCTTGCTCTGTCAGCTCTGCTACCGATGGCCAGTGCCGTGCGTCTACGGCCTTTAGAGGCCCGTTGCGTGTAGTCATATCCTATAAGTGTACCGACAATTTCTTTTTAGCTAACTGCCAACAGCCGATGGCTATTCTACGGGCTGTTCTCGGGGCCTGACCCTGAGGGTTTGTTCGCGCCCACCGCGCCGCACGCGCAGCTCCGCGTCGCGTTCTATCGCCGACTCGTCCAGGAGGTTCAAGAGGTCGTCGGTGGAGCGCACAGGATTTTCGTTAAAGCCCACGATCAGGTCTCCCTGCCTGATGCCCGCTATTTCCGCCGGGCTGTTGGGCGCCACATTCTCGACCTGCGCTCCGGCCCCAGCCCCGCTGTGTGGTTGGCGGCTCTGCACCATCACCCCCAGAAACGCCCGCCTCACGCGTCCCTCGGTCGCGAGTGCGAAAACCACCCGCCTGAAAGCGGCTGAGACAGGGACGGCGAAACCTATCCCCTGGGCGCCGCCAATGATTGCCGTGTTGATCCCGACCACTCTGCCCGAAGTGTCAGCAAGAGGGCCACCCGAGTTGCCGGGGTTGATCGCCGCATCCGTCTGGACGACGTTCTCGATTAGGCGCCCGTCCTGGCCCCTTAAAGAACGCCCCAGGGCACTCACCACCCCCGCTGTCACCGTCCGCTGGAACCCCAGAGGGCTACCAATCGCCACGACCAGCTGCCCAACGACGAGGTTCTTCGCCTCTCCCAAGGGTGCTACTACTGGCTTCCCCTCCGTCTCGAAGCGCACCACCGCGAGGTCGCTCGACGGATCATCTCCGAGCACCACGGCGTCCACCGTAGCGCCGTCGGCGAGCGTCACTCGTAGTCTTGCTCCGTCATCTCGTTGGCGGCGGAGGCCCCGCACCACGTGGCTGTTCGTGACGGCGGTGGCCACCCCGTCATTGGAGCCAAGGATGACCCCACTCCCGCCGCCGCGTCCCGCGCGGGTACCCACGGAGATCACCGCCGGCCCCAGGCTATCAGTTACCTCGCGGACGGCCCGGGAGTAGGCGTCGAGCTCGTCGGGCTCCAGGCGCGAGCTTGCGGACAGGTTCTCGAAGATTTCCATAAGCTCTTTTTACCGCATCGTCAAAGGAAGAGCACCCGGAAAAACGGGCAGTTTTCGTGCGGTTGTCACTGCTCTTCTCTCAAACGGCTCACGGTGCGGTTCACCCGACCGGCTATAATCCCCAACAATGAGCCCGGTCCTCGACAAAGCACGCCTCTCGGCGGCTATCCTGGCCGCGAGGGTGGCGCAGGCCGCGAGCCGAACACTAAAGAGAGGCGGGGGCACCACCTACCCGGGCGTGCTTGCCCGCAGGGTAGACCCGAAGGTGCTCGCAAAACTCTCTCGCAAGCTCTCGCAGGGGTCCGTGGCGATTACGGGCACCAACGGCAAGACGACTACGACCCGGATGGTCTCCGACATCCTCCGGTCTGTCGGCGTCCGGGTTGCCAACAACTCGACGGGTGCGAACCTTGTCACCGGCGTGACCGCCACGCTCGTCTCGGACTCGTCGCTTTTCGGGAAGCCCTCCTCCGAGATGGGTCTCTTCGAGGTGGACGAGGCGAGCGTGCCGAAGGTCGCCGCCGAGGCGGATCTCTCCCTGCTCGCCGTCCTGAACTTGTTCCGCGACCAACTCGACCGCTACGGGGAACTGGCTTACACCGCCAAGGTCATAGCCTCGGCCTTCCCCGACCTGCCCGCCGGCGGCACCGTAGTTCTGAACGCCGACGACCCCCTGGTCGCGAGTCTCGGGCGGGGAGCGAAGAGGCCGGTCTTTTTCGGAGTGGAGGATCCCGCTCTCGACACCGGGACCCTGCAACATATCGCCGACTCTAAGGACTGCCCGGTCTGTGGTACTGCTCTCCGCTACAAAGCTGTGTACTTCGGGCACGTGGGCATCTACCGTTGCCCTAACTGCTCCTTTGCTCGCCCTGAGGCTGCCTACACGGCGACGTGCATCCGCATGAACGGACCCGAGGGGACAAGCTTCGTCCTCACAACGCCCGAGGGGGAGCATGAAGCACATATCGGGCTGCCGGGGCTATACAACGTGTACAACGCTTTGGCAGCGGCGGCGGTAGCCGCCGAAGCGGGGGTGAGTACGGAGAGCATCGTCCGGAGTCTCGAGGAGTTCGGGGGAGCGTTCGGGCGGGTCGAGAGGGTGCGCGCCGGGGACAAGGAGGTCTTTTTGCTTCTCATCAAGAACCCGGTGGGGTTCAACGAGATACTGCGCACCTTTGTAGCGAGCCCCGCGGCACCAGGGGCCGGGGCCACGAACGCCAGACATGTCCTCATCGCCATAAACGACAACCACGCCGACGGCCGGGACGTCTCCTGGCTCTGGGACGTGGACTTCGAGATGCTTGCCGGTAAAGACGAGACCCGGTTCTCCGTAAGCGGCATCCGGGCGCAAGATATGGCCGTGCGCCTCAAGTACGCCGAGCTCCCGGTGAACAACGTGATCCCGAACCGCAAAGAGGCGCTCCTGAGCGCCCTCGAAGCCACCCCTCCGGGCGAGATGCTCTACGTCTTGCCGACCTACACGGCGATGCTGGAGATTCGACAAACTTTAAGCGACCTCGGGTACACCCACCCCTTCTGGGAGGACTAGTGAAACTCACTATCCGTCT
>JALZFP010000163.1 GCA_030861485.1 Actinomycetota bacterium
AGAACAGAAAACGCGCGCAGAGCAGAGCCGTTTTTCGGCTTCAACTTCCAGGCGCACTGAAAACGAGGCTCGACACGAAGAAGGCACTGTTGACGTCCGTTGTGTTCGTACTGTAGAACTGGAAGAGCTGTCGTCGGAAGACGCTTCAGGCGTCGAAGGAACCTAGCCCTGCCGTCGTTATCACCGCCGCAACGGCCACCATCCGTTTATTCGAGCTATCCTCGAAGCCGCTCTAGCGAGCAGTCCTACTAGCTCCGGAAGCAAAACACCCAAGATAAGAGCTTGTTCAAGCCATTCAGCAGCCCCGAGGGCCGCTCGAGCGGATGGCAATCCGCACCGTCCTTCTCCGGCCATTCCAATAATATAGGCATCTCTAGCCACCACCTTAGAGGCTCCGGCGCTTCGTGGTCTGCTTCTCGCCTTATCGTGCCCACTCCTCTCATGCTTATTCCTTTTCTCGATTTGTGGTTACCACTCAATAATATACACCGGTAACGGTTACCGGTCAATGCATTTTACAGGTAAAATGTGGGGGGCGAAGAAGAATAGGAGCTACCAAGAATGGAATGGGAGAACGTGAAGCCCGCGCCCGGGCGCCTGGCACTGATGCAGAGGTTCGTTAACACCAGGAATTATCTCTCTGGGGGTGACCTTCTAGCGGACACCGAGGAGGCGAGCGCATGGCTGACCGGGCACGGGCTACTTAGGGCGGGCGAGCGCATCGGGGAGAAGGAAAGGGAGCGCCTGGTCGAGTTCCGGGAGGCCCTAAGAAGCCTGCTGTCGGCCAACAACGGGATGCCCGGAGCGGACGCGCAAGCCCTAAACGATTTCCTCACGTCCGTCGCCTTGAGGATGCGATTCGGTTCGGACGGGCGTCCCGGCCTTGAATCCGCGCCCGGTGGCGGGTTAGTCGAGCAGGTGGTCGGACGCCTGCTCGCGGAGGTGGTCCGTGCTGAGGCAGAGGGGCGGTGGAACCGCCTGAAGGCTTGCTCCAACGAGGAATGCCGTTGGGCCTTCTACGACGCCTCTAAGAACCGCTCAGGACGCTGGTGCACCATGCAGGTCTGTGGCGCTAGGCACAAAATGCGCGCCTACCGCGAGCGTACGTCGGGATCGTAATAGTTGTCGACCACCATAGCTCTAGCACATCAAACGATGTTAGTTGCCATCCCTAACCTGATTCACCGAGCTGCCGAGAGCAGTTATGCTCGGAAAACTTCTAGCATTCATGCCCCCATTCATGCCCCCGCATGTGCGGAATCCCCCTCCCAGCAGCCGGGGCCCCAGGCAGGCGCCTCGTCTACGCTCTGGTTAGAAAACCCTATACGCGTCGTCGTTTCGGTCCCCGAAGGCGTGGGAGTGCTCTACGAGCTGCTTTTCGCGGCGAGACCGCTCGACATCGATCTCCGCTTTTAGCACCTCCTCTTCCGCTTCGCTTCCGAAGGCGAGGACGCCGCCGGTGGGGTCCACGACGCAGCTGCGGCCAAGGTAATCGTCGCCGACGCGGTTGGCGCAGGCGACGAACAAGCGGTTCGCGTTGGCGTGGGAGACGGCGTGCACGTTCAGTATGGTGAGTCCGCCCCGACGCTGCGCTTCCGGGACCCAATCGTCGGGGGCGTTGGCAGGAACGCAGAGGAGGTCCGCCCCGCGCAGCGCCAGGGTTCGGGCCGCCTCTGGGAACCAGGCGTCGTAGCAGATGAGGACCCCGATCTTACCGAGAGGAGTATCGAAGACCGGCAGGTCCCGGCCCGCTTCGTAGAGTAGCTTCTCCCTGGCCCAGAGATGCGTCTTGCGGTAGCGTCTAAAGAGCCCTGGTCCGATAACGGCGGCGGAGTTGAACAGGGAAGCGCCCTCCCTTTCGAGAAAGCCGCCGATAACAAAGACGCCGGACTCTTTGGCAACCTCCCTCCATGCCCGGAGCGTAGGACCGGCATTCTCCCCGGTCTCCCCCACCTCCTCGGCGAGCCTCAGGGCTTGCTCACGGGAGTAGAAGTCGCAGCCAGAGTTCGCGAGCTCGGGTAGTACGACGAGGTCGGCACCGCCGTCCGTGGCTTCACGTATCGCTCTTGCGGAGCGCTGGAGGTTGGTCTCGGGGTCGCCGTCGCGGACAGCGTACTGGGCGCAAGCGACGATCAACTTACGTCTCTCCCTGCCGGAGGTGCTCCACCTCGCCCTCGAAGAGCTCGAACGCGCCCTCCGGTGTTTCTAGGAGCAGGGCACCCTCGGGGGTGAGGTCCGTGGCCCGCCCCTCCAAAACCTCCCCGAACCTTGCCACCCGCACCGGCCTCCCTAAGGTACAGTTCAGCGCCCTCCAGTCGTTGAGAACGGCGTCGAAGTCCTCGATCCTCCTCAGCGCGACGTTGAGCTCCACGAGAAGGGCGCCGAGGAGCTCTACAAGGTTTACGTCGTGCCCCAGCTCGGACCGGATTGTGGCGACACCGCGGTCGGCAACGTTCAGGTCTTCGGGATCGAAGTTGGCGTTGAGACCAACGCCGAGAACGACGAAGTCCAGGCGGCTATCGGCGGATACCAAACCGGCGCGCTTCGCGGCAACGGATAAGTTCTCGGCGCTGAATTCGGCTAAGATGCCGCAGATCTTGCGTCCTTCAGGCTCCCCAGGTTTGGGGACGAGCAGGTCGTTCGGCCACTTTATACGGGCCTCGACCCCGAAGCCCCAAAGAGCCTTCGCAACTCCTACAGCGGCGGTCTGGGTGACGCGAGCCGCGAATCGGGCCGGGACTTCCGGCCGGAGCACGAGCGACATCCAGACGCCCCCCGAGGGCGATCCCCACCGGCGACCGAGACGACCCCGGCCACCGGTCTGTACCTTCGAGATCACGAGCGTCCCCTGCGGGGCGCCCCCTTGAGCCAGCTCTCGTGCCCGCCTCTGAGTCGAGCCGATCTCCTCGTGGAAGTCCACCCCAACAGCTAGGGGGCTCCCGAGGGCCTCTATAGCCTCCCGGCTCATAGGACTCATCCTATCCCCATCTCTTCCATGGTAGCCATCTCCCTGAGCACGCGGGCCCCGGCCTGGACGACGGGCACCGCCAGAAGTCCCCCCGTCCCCTCCCCGAGCCGCATCCGCAGGTCGAAGACCGCTTCGAGGCCGAGGTGTTCTAGCGCCACCCTCGCCCCCGGCTCAGCCGAGAGGTGCCCGGCTACCAAATAACCCACGCAATCTGTAGAAAGGGCACAGGCTACAAGTGCCGCCGAGTCAGAGACGATCCCGTCAAGGACGACCGGAACCCCGTAGACAGCACCCATGAGAATAAGGCCTACGATAGCCGCGTGCTCCAGACCACCGAGCGCAGCCAGAGTGCCCAGCGGGTCGTCCAGGTCGGGTTCGTGCAGCCTCAAAGCCTCCTCGATGACACAGACCTTCAACTCCAAAGTCTTATCGTCTATTCCGGTGCCTCGTCCCGTGACTTCCCTCGGAGAGCGACCGGTGAAGGCGGAGATCAGGGCGGCCGCGGGCGTGGTGTTGCCGATGCCCATGTCGCCAGTCACGAGCAGGTCCACCCCGCTCTCGATCAGCTCCTCGGCGATGCCGGCCCCGCTCATTACCGCCTTCGCCGCGTCCTCTCGGCCCATCGCCGGACCTCGGCTGAGATCGTCCGTCCCTGGCCTCACCTTTACCGTTCTGAGTAGGGGATGCCGCTCGAGCCCTGCGGCCACCCCGACGTCGAGGATGCTGATCCTCGCGCCGATGGTGCGGGCGATGGCGTTTGCAGCGGCGCCACCGGCGCAGAAGTTCTCGACCATCGTCGCAGTGACCTCTTTGGGCCAGGGCGAGACACCGCGGGCGAGAACACCATGGTCACCGGCACAGATCACGACCGCGGGTTCTTCAGGCGCTGGCGGCGGAACCTCCCCAGCCATTGCCGAGAGCCGGACGCCGATATCCTCCAGCCTCCCGAGGCTCCCCGGCGGCTTGGTAAGCGCCAGATGCCGCTCTCGCGCTCGGGCGGTTGCTTTCTCATCGAGCGGTCCTACCTCCCCGGCCAGCTCCAGCACCCTGCCTTCGAGCGTCACTCCCCTACCGCCTAGTGGTGGTGGTCGTAGCCGTGGTCGTGACCGTGATCGTGGTTCGGTTCGTCGGGATGGTAGTGGGGTGTTGCGGGAGCACCGACCTTCTCCTCGAAGCCGGGGAGGGCGACCCGGTGGACGCAGACGTCGCAGTTCATCCTGATATCACCATTGATCGCCTCCCGGTAGCGCTGCACGACGAGGTCCGCGATCCTACCGTGCGGACCGAAGTAGCCCCCATAGGAGACGGAGACCCCGGGATTTCGCTCGGCGAACTCCTCACTCTGCCGCCGAATGCGCTCCTCCAAAACGCCCGTAAAGAGGAAGTAGGAGAAGACAGCGATCCTTTTCGCGCCGAGCCTCTTCAGCCGTTCAAGCCCATCGGGGACGTTCGGCGGCGTCATGCTGACGTAGGCGGTCTCCACCATCGGGTACGGTCGCCCCTCGTAGAAGAGGCGCGAAACCTTAAAGAGATCGGAGTTGGCGTCGGGATCCGAGGAGCCACGACCCACCACGAGGACGGCGGTCTCCTCTTTCTCTTCTTCGGAAACGAGGGCGGAGATCTTCTCGTCCATAAGCTCGAGCAGCTCGGGCCGGATACCCAAAGCCCGACCGTAGCGGAAGCCGACCTCCGGGTGGCTCATCTTCTCGCGCACCAGGGTCGCGGGTATGTCGTCCTTGGCATGACCGGCGGCGAGGAGCATGAGCGGGACGGCGGCGACCCGTCGTGACCCGTTCTCCACGAGGCGGTTCACGCACTCGGAGATCGGGGGCCGCGAGAGCTCTATGAAACCGCCCTCGACCGGAAGCGCCAGGTTACGCTCTTTTACCAGCTCGACGAGCTCGTGAAACTCCCGGGCCCCGCGAGGGTCACGACTCCCGTGTCCGACGATTAGCAGCGCCGGGTCGGCGCCCTTGCCAGTACCGTTACTGTTCGCTGCAACAGCCAGGTTTCGCACTTTAGTCCTCCTCGTAATATATGAGCGCGTTCAGGGCCGCCGCCGCCACCGAGGAGCCCCCCTTGGGGCCGTGGTTGGCGATCGCGGGCAGCCCGCTTTCTATAAGCTTCTCTTTGGACTCAGCAGCCCCGACAAAGCCAACCGGTAACCCGACAACGAGCGCGGGTTCGGCGTCCAGCTCCAGCAGTTCAAAGAGAGCGGTGGGAGCGTTCCCCACTACCCAGACGGCGCCGGCTCCGACCTCTCGCGCCGCGAGTCGAAAGCCCGCTGCCGAGCGGGTAGTGCCAAGCCGCCCGGAGAGTTCGCGAGTGCGGGGATCGGAGACGTAGCAGTGAGTCTTCCGGGCGGTTATCCCGGCGGCGACCATGCCGACGTCGGTTACTATGGCGCCGCTGGCGCCGCGGTGGAGGGCTTCGAGGGCACTTTCGAGCGACGCCTCATCGAGGACCAGAGTCTCGGCGTACTCAGGGTCTGCCGAGGCGTGGATTACGCGCTCGGCAACCGCCCTGGAGAGCGGCCCGAGGTGCGAGAGATCCACCAGCTCGCGCAAAATGCGGAAGCTCTCCTCTTCTATAGGGTGGACGCGCCTCAACCCTCCTCCAACAGAACTTCCGCACAAGCTGAGACGGGGCAGACCTCGGCGCACTCGGCGCACGCCGTGCAGCGGTCTTCGAGGACGATCAGCGGCGAGGGGTAGCCCCTCGGTGCAGGCCTTATCGCCTTCTCCGGGCAGGTCTTTATGCACGCCCCACAGCCCGCGCAGGCGTTCGTTACGGCGAAGACCTTCTTCACCCCAGGTACCCCCGGGTGGTGACCATCCGACCCGCGACGAGCACGGTCTGAGAGTTGCCGACCAGGACCACGGTCAGCATGTCTACGTCTTCCGGTCGGAGAGAGCCGAGATCGGTCAGGGCTACCTCCTGCGTGGGGCGGTAGGCGTCCTTGACGATGCCCACTGGGGTATCGGGGGGGCGGTGCTTTAGCAAGATCTCCTGCACCTCGCCGAGCTGCCAGTCGCGGCCCTTTGAGCGCGGGTTGTACAGCGAAATCACGAAATCGCCCAGAGCCGCAGCTCTAACCCGGTTCTCTATGACCTCCCAGGGCGTGAGGAGGTCGGAGAGGCTGATCGAGCAGTGGTCATGCCCCAGAGGAGAGCCGAGAAGAGAAGCCGCTGCCTGCGCCGCCGTGACACCGGGGACGACGACCACCTCCACCTCTTCTCCGGCCAGCTCCAGCGCGGGCGAAGCCATCGCGTAAACACCGACGTCACCGCTCGAGACCAGCGCAACGCTTCCCCCGGCGCGGGCCTCGGCGAGCGCCTCCCGGGCGCGCTCGACCTCGTCCCCCAGAGGCAGCGTGAGCACCCTTGTTCCGGGCCTGAGGAGGTGGTGGATCCTCTCGACGTACTGGCCGAGCCCCACGACGAGCTCGGAGGCTGCCAGAGCGTCGCGGGCGAGGGGCGGTATAAGGACGTCGTCCCCCGGTCCAAGGCTCACGAGGGCGAGCCGACCCCGCACCGGGAGACGGCCGAGGGCTACCGTAGTGTTCGCGGACTTACGCTTCTCCAGAAGAAGCTCCGCACCGCCGGCGAGCACCGACGCCTCAGCGACGCTGGGCGTACCGACCGCCCCAGCAACCACTGGCGAGGGATTCGGAACCTTAAGGGTCGCGAGTTCTTTGGCGGAGTAGAAGCGGAGCGGTACGCCCAGGGCCTCCGCCGCTTCGAGCATCCCGGCCTCCTCGGCCTTCACGTCTATGCTGGTGAGGGCTGCGACGCTCTTTTGGGAGAGCCCAGCCTCGTGGAGGGCGGAGGCGAGCAGGTCCAATATCTCCGCAGCGTCCGCCCCTCGGCTGCAGCCGATACCGGCAATTAGTGATCGCGGCCGGTACACGACCGATGGGCGGGGAACGTCCAGTAGCCTGTCGGTGATCAGGATAGAAGGACCCCCGACCTCTTTGGGCAGCGCCGAAGGGTCCGCCGGCTCCACGTTCTCCGGCAGTGGCCCGACGGGCCAGCGCCACTCCGAGACCAGCCGCACCTTCTCCCCCGAGACGAGCGCAGCGCCGACCGCCGCGAGGTCCGAGCCCTCTTCAACATCGAAACCGAGCCTCTCTCCCAGAGAATCCAGTGCCGGCACGCCCATAGAGTCGCTCGCCGTGGTCACGACAGGCGTTGTGCCCAGAGCGTTTGTAACCCGTTCGGCCAGCGCGTTCGCGCCACCTTGGTGCCCGCTGACAAGGGCGACGGCGAACCTCCCGGCGTCGTCCACGCACACCACACCAGGATCGCGGCGCTTGTTGTCGAGCAGAGGTGCCAAAAGGCGAACGGCGGCCCCGGTAGCGAGAAAGAGAACAATACTATCGCACTCGCCCCAGGCCCTGCGCAAAGCCTCTCTCGGCCTGCCTCGGTAGAGGCGGGCGTCCTCCCAGATCCCGGCGAGGTGAGCGGCCCTGCGCCGGCCGTTGGCGGTGGCGGCGAGGAGCCCGATCACCGCCTGCTCCCCGAGACGACAAAGACGGGCGTCTCAGCGGCGAGCCGATGAAACTCTCCCACTCCTTTTGCGCGCGAGGCCTGCAGTAGCGTGGTCCCTACTTCGAGGCCACAGCTCTCCAGGATCTCGCCCGCCGGAACGACCCGCTCCAGGGTTACGAGGGTCAGAACGACGCTGCGGCGGGCGGAGGAGGCGGCGAGCTTGACGATCTCCTCGAAGTTCTTCCCCGTACCCCCGA
>JALZFP010000176.1 GCA_030861485.1 Actinomycetota bacterium
AGGCACTGCTCGGCGAACTAAGGGGAGGGCGGTATCTCTTGGATGAGGCTGATCACCCCGTCTAGAGGGTGCCTAAAAGGGGTTGGCGTAGGCGGCCAAGGATCACGACGCCACTGCCTTCTAGGACGCCCCTACGACTAAAGTTCTACGAGGAATTGCGTCCTCTGGCCGATCCGCCTTCTCCCCGTTGCCGATACTCTCAGGGTGTAAGGCAATCCATCTACCGACAGGAGAAAGGAAATGATGGGCCAGAGCGCGACACACGTTATAGAACGAGTTCCTCTCGCCTAGAGAAGGTAGTCCCCACGTTGAGCGCGTGGGAGAGAAGAGGATAGACTGACCGTGGATGGCCCAACGATACTAGCAGCGTGTCCGATGAACGGCACGCTAGGGGAATCTTGTAAGGAGAGGAGTTCGGGATGACAGATTTCGAGAAGGAGGAACCGAGCCGCTCGTTGGGGCGACCTCGGGGGCGAGAAGCTGGGCTCGGCGCGAAAGGGGAAGACAACACCCGACCCGACCGCCCCCCGGCCTCCTCTCAGGGCACGGCGCATTCCCCCAAACCGATGGTGGTGGTCGTCGACAGCGGCTCCTTATCGTTTCGCAGGATCGAGTACGAGCTCAGGAAGCGCTACGATGAAGACTACCAGGTGGTGTCCATACCCTCCTCAAAGTGGGGCATAAAGCGGCTTACGGAGTTCAAAGCGGCCGGGCAAGAGGTTGCCCTCGTGCTCGCCGACCAGTGGATGCCCGACATGAGTGGGACTGAATTCGTGGCCCAAGCTCGCCAGCTCTTCCCGACCGCCAAGCGGGCGCTGCTCAGAGACTGGGGTGACAGGACGACCCAGGAGCCGATTCTCCGGGCGATGACCCTCGGCCACGTCGACTACTACGTGAACAAGCCGGAGCGATCGGGGGACGAGCACTTCCACAGGCTCATCTCGGAGTTCCTCTATGAGTGGGCAAAGACCAACCGGCCCCCATTCCACGAGATGCGGGTGGTGGGCGAGAGACATTCCGCGCGCTCGCACGAGCTTAGGGACATTCTCAACCGGAACGGGGTGTTGCACGAGTTCTACGCGGCGGACTCGGAGCCGGGACGCGAGCTACTCGCCCAGGTTGGCAAGAGCTCGGCGAAACTCCCCGTGTTGATCATCTACAACGGTAAGGTGCTCGAAGACCCCTCTAACGCCGAGCTCGCCGATGCCTTTGGCGTCAACCGCCCCCTGGACCGGCAGGAGTTTGATCTCGTTATCGTCGGAGCGGGGCCGGCCGGGCTTGCCGCGGCCGTGTACGGCGCCTCGGAGGGCTTGAGCACCCTCATCCTGGAAGGGGAGGCAATAGGCGGCCAGGCGGGCTCCAGCTCTTTGATCCGCAACTACCTCGGTTTCCCTTGGGGCGTAGGGGGAGCGGAGCTGGCCCGGAGGGCTACCGACCAGGCGATATGGTTCGGCACCACCTTCCGCTTTATGCGCCAAGCCACGGCGCTGCGTCGCAGAGGGAAGGAGCTGATGGTGAGCCTCTCGGATGGGACGGAAGTCGGCGCTCGGGCGGTGGTCCTGGCCACGGGGGCCTCCTACCGCCGCCTTGGCGTCCCCAGCCTCGAGGCCCTTGTAGGAGCGGGGGTGTTCTACGGGGCGGCGGTTAGCGAGGCCCGGGCGGTAGAGGGGCAGGAGGTCTACGTGGTGGGCGGAGCCAACTCGGCGGGGCAGGCGGCGATGCACCTCTCGAAATACGCCTCCCGGGTGACCCTTATTGTGCGAGGCTCGAAGCTTACCGCCAGCATGTCCGAGTACCTGATAAAGGAGATAGAGGCAGCGAACAACATCGACGTTCGTTTCAACTCTAGGGTTGTGGACGGCGGCGGGAAGGGACGGCTCGAGCATCTTGTCCTCAAGAACACTGCCTCCGGGCTTACCGAGACCGTACCGGCGGCGGCCTTGTTTGTTCTCATAGGCGCCGAGCCCCGCACCGAGTGGCTACCCGAAGAGATCGAGCGCGACAAACGCGGTTTCATCGTTACTGGTCAGGATCTTCTAAGAGACACGAGGAAGGATATTTGGAACCTCATCCTCGAGGGCACCCCGGGAGGTGACCGTCCTCCCCAGAGGTGGCCCCTCGAGCGC
>JALZFP010000182.1 GCA_030861485.1 Actinomycetota bacterium
CAGTGCGTAGGCATCCAGGGTGTTGGGAACACCGGTAATGCCCAGAACGTGACTGACGTCCTTCAGTACGGTTCCACCGCCGACGAATTCGAGTTCGAGGAGGTCGGCTCCACCATCACGGTGAGCCCCACCAACTCGACCGAGTGCACGGATCAGGTCAACCAGGCGGCGGCCGCTAGCGGCTAGAGATGCTTTCGCTGCTTACGCTGGGCTTGGGAGCAGGGCTGGTGGCGGGCGGGGCCTTGGTACGCCGGGTCTTCCGGTAAACTAACACGCCCCTAAATCCAAAGAGCCGGGCTCCCAGAGAGGGCGGGTCTTCTCGGATCCGCCCTTTCTCTGATCTCTCCCCCAAAGCACCAAAGCACCAGGCAGCCACCGGAGATACACTGTTGCGTTGGCGGCCAGGTTAGCCGCAAGGTAGGGAGGCGTTCACCCATGAACGAAGAGAATCACGAGGGCCTAAAAGAGGCGGTCCGGGAGGTCTGCGCGGACTTCCCGGGCGAGTACTGGCGAAAGCTGGACGAGATGCGCGAGTATCCGGAGGCCTTTGTCCGGGCCATGACAGAAGCCGGTCTACTCGGGGCCCTTATACCAAAGGAGTACGGTGGCATGGGCCTCGGCCTCCGTGCCGCCTGCGTGATCCTGGAGGAGGTCAACAGAAGCGGGGGCAACGCCGGCCCCGCACACGCCCAGATGTATACCATGGGCACGCTCCTGCGACACGGCTCGAGAGAGCAAAAAGAGGAGTACTTGCCGAAGGTTGCGAGTGGCGAGCTCCGACTGCAAGCCTTTGGCGTCACTGAGCCCGATGCCGGAACGGACACAACCCGCCTAACGACGAGGGCGGTGCGCGAGGGCGACCACTACGTCGTCAACGGGCGTAAGATCTACATCTCCCGAGTCGGGCACTCGGACCTTATGGTCCTGCTCGCCCGCACTACCCCTCTTGAAGAGGTCGAGAAGCGCTCCCGCGGCCTCTCGGTCTTTCTGGTAGACCTCCGCGAAGCGGCGAAACACGGTCTCACCGTCAAGCGGCGCCGGGTAATGATGAACAATGAGACCAACGAGCTACTCTTCGAGGACCTGCGCGTTCCCGCGCACGCCCTCGTCGGCGAGGAGGGCGAGGGCTTCCGCTATATCATGGACGGCATGAACGCCGAGCGCATCCTCATTGCCGCCGAGTGTGTGGGCGACGGGCGCTTCTTTATCGAAAAGGCGACGGAGAGAGCAAAGGAACGCGAGGTCTTCGAGCGCCCGATCGGCCAAAACCAGGGCGTCCAGTTCCCGATAGCCCTGTCTTACTCACACGTCGAAGCCGCCGACCTAATGACGAAAAAGGCTGCGGGTCTCTTTGACGCGGGAGAGCATTGCGGGGCTGAGGCGAACCTGGCGAAGCTCCTTGCTGCAGACGCCAGTTGGGAGGCGGCGAACGTCGCGGTGCAGACCTTCGGGGGGTACGGCTTCGACGCTGAGTACGATGTAGAGAGGAAGTTCCGGGAGACGCGACTCTACCAGGTAGCTCCGATCTCGACGAACCTCATCCTCTCCTACATAGCCGAGCACGTCCTTAGGCTGCCGAGGTCCTTCTGATATGTCCTCCGGAAATCTCCCTTTAAAAGGCATCACCGTCGTCGCGCTGGAGCAGGCCGTCGCCGCCCCGTTCGCCACCCGCCAGCTCGCCGACCTCGGGGCGCGCGTTATAAAGGTGGAGCGCCCGCAGGTGGGCGACTTCGCCCGCTCCTACGACGGGACCGTGAAGGGGATGGCGAGTCACTTTGTCTGGCTCAACCGCTCGAAGGAGTCCCTCACGCTTGACCTCAAAGAGGACAAGTCTAAAGAAGCACTCCACCGGCTCGTGGCGAGGGCCGATGTCTTTATCCAGAATCTGGCGCCGGGCGCCGCGGGCCGGTTGGGCTTTGGGGCGGAGGACCTGCGTAAGAAATATCCGCGCCTCGTCTACTGCAGCGTCTCCGGGTACGGCGCTACGGGGCCGTACAAGGACAAAAAGGCCTATGACCTGCTGGTCCAGTGCGAGGCGGGGCTCGTCTCTATTACCGGCACCCCCGAGACCCCCTCGAAGGTCGGCATCTCTGCGGCAGACATCGCGGCCGGCATGTACGCCTACTCGGGCATACTCGCGGCCCTCCTCAGGCGGGAGAAAACCGGCGAGGGCGCCACGCTTGACGTCTCCATGCTCGAAGCCTTGGGCGAGTGGATGGGCTTCCCAGCGTACTTCGCCGGGTATGGGGGCGAGGAGCCGAAGAGGAGCGGCGCGAGCCACGCCGCCATCGCTCCCTACGGTCCCTTCGAGTGCGGCGACGGGGAGATCGTGTTCCTGGGTATCCAGAATGAGCGGGAGTGGGAGAAGTTCTGCGAGCAGGTGCTCGAAAGCCCGGAATTGGCGGACGACGTAAGGTTCGCCTCGAACTCGGAGCGGGTCGCGAACCGGGAGGCTCTTCACGAGGAGATAGAGAGCGTCTTCGCGCGGCTCTCGGAGAACGAGGCGATAGAACGCCTCGAAGAGGCGAGCATCGCCAACGCCCGGCTAAGAACCGTCCAGCAGTTTCTCGACCACCCGCAGCTAAAGGCGCGCGACTGCTGGCGGGAGGTGGAATCTCCCGCAGGACCGCTGTGGGCGCTACTGCCCCCGGCGACGCCCGCGGGCGTCGAGCCGGTTATGGCTCCTATACCAGGAGTAGGAGAGCACACCGAGGAGATCTTGGTGGCGCTAGACCTCGAGGAGCCCCCCGAGAGCCTCGATGAGGTGCGGAAGAGCATAGACATGGTGGACCACAAGATCGTACGTCTCCTGGCCGAGCGCGAGGGGTACGTCCGGAAAGCCGCCCGCTTCAAGAAGCCACAGAGAGAAGTCGAGGCCAAAGAGCGGGTCGAGGAGGTGATCGGCAAGGTCAGGGCGCTCGCCGAGGGGCATGAGGCGAGCCCTGAAGTCGTCGAGGAGGTGTATCGAGCCATGATCTCACGCTTCACCTCGCTTGAGATGGACGAGTACACCCAGGATCTGGGGTAACCTGAGGAGACCTTGAGCCTCTTGCTAGACACTACCCGCCTCAAAGCGGAGGGCTCTGAGCCCGTGATCGGCTTTGAGCAACCGGCGTATGGGGATTCCGTCGGGTGGAACCGATACCTCACCCTATTGGGTGAGCGGGCATACTTCATCGGCGGGGCCTGCGACACGTGCGCGTTCATCTTCGAGCGTATGGGAGGCGCCAACCGGAACGTCTCGCCGGAGAAGACGGCGGACGCTTTGAGAGGAGGCCTGGAGAGGGTCGAAGACACCCTCGTCGGCACCATTGGCAAGGCTGTCCCCGAGGGAACCTACCGGGTGAGCCTTCTGGAGCTTACCCCCAACCTGGTAAGACCTGGCGCGGAAGGAGACTACTTCGCCCACGAGCAGGTCGAACTGTGGGGTACCGACAAGTTTTGGGAGCTACCTCACAACCCGAAGACCGAATACTATCGTACCCCTTCCGTGTCTTTGGGGAGCAGCAGACGGCTCTTCGAGTTCGTCGTCCCCATGTTTCCGAAGGGCTGGCTGAGCGAGAAGACCGTGCGGGCTTACTCGGATCGGCTA
>JALZFP010000186.1 GCA_030861485.1 Actinomycetota bacterium
TCGGTGGCAGCTACCTCTTGGGCGGTGATAGCCCTGGGATGGTGCTGCACTTCAAAAGGCACCCCGTTTTCGCGCAGGTAATCCTCCAACCTATCCCTGCATTCCATCGCAATACTTCCTTTCGCTACCCACTGTCTCTAGGCTGTCCCGATCGCGCAGGTATAGCTTTCCCTAGATACAATGATAGCAAAAGCGAACAGGGAGCGAGGTATGGCTTTCTAGACTATTTAAGAGAGGCAGGACTCCCAGGCCCCACCCTTCCCCGTACGGGATAGCCTTACCAGGATGTTCGATACCTAGAAGAAGAGGAAAAAGGAGGACAACAAGGAAGTGCTGTCGAGCCGGGTGTTGTTGAGGCCCGCTAACTTCGAGCGGTCGTTCCGGCTCTACACAGAGGCGCTCGACCTTCACGTCAATCGAGAGTGGGGAAGCGATTCCACCAGGAGAGTAGTGTGCTTCCTCGGCGGAGGTTTCCTCAAGCTTAGCGGCTCCTCGAAGGCGCCGTGCAGCGAGAAGGTTAGCCTGTGGTTGCAGGTGCGCGATGTCAAAGCCGTCGGGTGGGGACTCGAAGACTCAGGCGTAGATATGGTAGAAGCTCCCGTAGACAAGCCATGGGGGTTGCGGGAGATGCGGGTACAAGATCCTGAAGAAGTGGGCATAGTGCTTGTTCAGGGGCCTAAGGAGCATCTCCTTCGACACCCTTAAGTAGTCCTGTCGATTCTTTGCAAGAGATTTACGGTTAAGCAGGTGCAACGAGGGCTTCCAGCACCGAGGCGGAAACCACAAGTTCAACCGTCGATTCCCGCCTCCGAGCGACCGACGAAGCCTTCCATGGACTCGTGGACGCCGAAAAATTCTGCTACCCGGTCGAAAAGGGCGACGGGGAGCACACGGAAAACGGGCACCAGGTTGAGCATAAAGGGCACCCTGATCTCTTGTTCGTCCTGCAGCACGGCTCGTATGACCCTATCGGCCACCTCTTCCTGCTTGAGGATCGGTAGGAGGCGTGGGAAGCGCGACTTTACGCCCTCCATCATGCCGGTGTCCGTATAGAACGGTTCGACGATGGTGGTCTTGATACCCGTGTAACCACCCTTCTTCAGCTCGACGCGTAGCGATTCAGTAAAACCTATGGCTGCGTGCTTGCTGGCCGAATAGTCCGTCTGCCTGTTGACGCCGAGTAGCCCAGCGGCCGAGGCCATGGTGACTATGTGGCCGCTGTTGCGCTCGATCATCTCTGGTAAGAATGCTTTCGTCACCCAGAATAGAGCCAGAACGTTGACGCCGAAGACGGCCTCGATCGTCTCGTCCGGTATATCCAGGAGTCGTTGGCCGCTGATGATCCCAGCATTGTTGACTATGATGTGCGCCGGTCCCACCTTGGCCTTTACCTCGGCGGCCAGGCGGTAGACCTCCCGACGATCTGAGACGTCGCAGACGTAGCCACGCGCCTCCCAGCCGGCGGCGCAGATCTCGTCCACGAGCGCCTCCAGCGCCCCGGCAGCTACGTCATAGACGACCACCCTGCCGCCGAGCCGCGCCATCTTCATTGCCATCAGGCGTCCCATGCCGCGAGCACCCCCGGTGATGACGATGTTCTTTCCCGTGATCTCGCTCATCCCCGTTTCCTTTCAAGTATCCTTGCGCAGCCCGCTGCCTGGGGCTCACTCCGGGCTGGCGGCTGTATCGTGCATCGCAACCCCCTCGCTGATCTGGATATTAGCCTCGCTCGAGGTGTCAATCCAATGTTCTCACAATAGCCGGTCGTTCAGATCCCGGGCGAGCATCTTGGTTCTTTCGATATCACATGCCACGAGCGGTAGCCACCCTACCTCTCCCCGAAACACGCCTAGAACTTGGTTTTTACGCTGCTGTTATCGTGAGGTAGGGACAGGACTTAAGGCACCCCGTTAGAGGCGTAGGCGAACGAGTTTCTATACACATCGCATTCCCAGAGACTCAGAGGCAGTAGGGCATATGAAGAGGGCCACGATATCCTCTAAGGGGAGCCCCGGTCTCTCCAATAAGGTCTTATAACCTATTGAGGAAAAGAGACCCTAAGATGTACCGCTACAACCCGACGACCCGCCACGAGGAGGATGTTCCCATCCCACTCAATGATGCGAGGGCGATCGAGATGTTGAGCGGACACCCCGACTCTGAAGGGTTTATCGAGGAGTACAGGAGAAGGCGAAAGACCCATGGCATCGAGAAGGCTATGATCATCACGGGTGTAGCGTTCTTCAGGAACCACCGGCGATAACATCCTAAGGCCCGTTAGACAGGGGCTCAACGCCTCTCAGGGCATGCTACAAGTGGATAAACGCTAGGCGAAGGCTATCTCATCTACCCTTGCTCAGCGCCCTCGGAGCTTACGCCAGATAATCCGCGCCGCCCCAACCAGAATCAACCTTACGAGCCACCGTCCCAAGAATCCTAAACATCCCGCGCATCCCACACCAAGCCTCCCACGTCAAGCCTTTAAGGACCAGTAGCGCCACCGCTGTCGCCCAAGGCTAAGCACTGAGCGGGGTCAGCGGTACTGTAACCTAACTCGAACGCGGCGACCCTCTGCTCAGAGCTGCCGTGCCCGGGGCCACCCGCCTCCCCTAGAGCAGTTAGGGCATCCTCGATGCCTCCGGGCTCCGTGATGCCTCGGTTAGCGTATACACCGGCGAGGCAGTCGGCCTCCAGCTCCATCCAGGTTCCGGGGGCAGTTTCTGCGCCCTGGATACCGAGCTTCCCCATTTGCGCCTGAACATGGTGGGCCATCTCGTGGGCTACCACCATTTCTATGGCAGAATCGCCGTATTCCTTCAAGCGCAGCCCCGTGGCCGGGTCTACCCAGTCAATCGGGTAGTACAGGGTCTCGTCGTACCAGCAATAGCCAGGACCCAACTCGGTGATGACGAAACCGCACGGGCCGAAGATTAGCTGGTTGTCGTAGAGGAACATCAGCTGGGCGGGCGAGTAGGGATACCCGAGCAGCCGAAACTGCTCTTCCCAGTAGGCGTTGATGTTGGCCACCATGCCTTCCACTAAACGTTCCTCGCCGGTCCGCTCCTGGGCGGACGCCACACCGGCGTACATCGGGAGCAGTACCAACATCAGGCACATCAAAAGGGTGATTATCACCAACGCTCTTCGCAGGCGCCGGGGTGTTTGGCGAACCGTGCATCCTCTCGCGACCTCTAGCACCCTTAAGCCGGACCCTCTACCGTTCGGCCGCGCCGTCCAATCGCACGTCCTTTGTTGAGGGCTCGCACTGCTGCTAACGCCGTCGAGCTGTGAGGGGGCGCCCTGGACTCTCAAATCGCTCGACCGATCTGCTTCGCCATCAATATCATCCCCCTCTCGAAGTCTTTCACCATCGAGTCTGACTGCAGGGAACTATATATGAGTGCTAGTAGCATATACAAGTACTTAGGTTGCTGGTATGTAACAGAATGTGAGTAAAGACTCGCGCTAAAGGGGACACCTCTCCATTCCTAAGACAAATGCTTTCCGCCGCAACCCCTCCCTTAGGTGCGGCTTTGTCAACCTCCCTATGTGTTACGGAGGGTTCGAGGGCCTAAGCCCCTGGTCGTCTGAGTTCTCCAGTCCAGATGGAGTATGAAGATTGTCGCGAGCGTAGGCCGCAAGAATCTTGTCGCTCGAAGCCGAGGGTAGGTCCAGAAAACGTGCTCCGATTGTGTCCGAGAAGTCTTCAATCGCGCCGCGCAGCATGCTAGCCCGCATACGGACCCCAGGGGCGCAACCTGAGCTGTCGCCCTCTTGCGCCAAATGAAGAAGGCAGGGCATGGTCGCCGACAGCTCGAACCGCTCTTTGCTGCTGCGGAAGTAGTACGAGATTGGGAAATGGATAAGATCGGTTTGGACGGCTATCA
>JALZFP010000113.1 GCA_030861485.1 Actinomycetota bacterium
GGCGCACTACACCGAGCGTCTCCGCTCGGCACTCGACGAGCGCGGCGTCTCCTCCCTCGTGCTCACGACGGGGGAGGCGGCCCGGGCTTCGAGCGACCCTCATGTGAGGGGTGTGGTGCGCGGCTGGGGCCTCTCCGATCTGCCGGCGCTGGTGCGGGCCGTGCGCGGGGCGGTGCGCGACGAGGGGGCGGACGTGGTCCACGTCCAGCACGCTGCGGGGACCTACGGCTTCAAGCGCGCCGTCTTTTTCTTGCCGCCGCTCTTGCGCGCCGCCGGGTGTCACGCCCCCCTGGTGACGACGGTGCACGAGTACGGCTGGTGGGAGTGGGAGCCACGCGGTGTCCCGAAGGGTGCCATCGAGGCGCTCAAGACGTGGGGGCAGCAGCGGGGCAGGTGGGACCGCGAGGACGGCTTCTTGCTCACCGGAAGCGATACCGTGATCACGACGAACTACCACGCGGAGAGTGCCATCGTCGAACGACTACCGTGGCTGGTGCCCCGGGTGCGCCGCATCCCGCTCGTCGCCAACGTGGACGTCGCCCCGGTGGAGCCCGGCAAGGCCAGGGACGAGGTGCGCGCCCGGTACGGCTGGCCTCGCGAGGCGGAGATCATCGTCTACTTTGGCTTTCTCCACCCGGTCAAGGGGATGGAAGTGCTGCTGAAGGCGTACCGGGGAGTGCTGGAAAAGAGGCCACATGCGTGCCTGCTGCTCGTCGGCGGCGTCGAGAGCCTGGCCCTCGGGGACGAGGCCGGCTGGTACTGGAACAAGCTCCGGGCGCTCGTCGGAGAGCTCGGGCTCGACGGCTCCGTGGGGATGACGGGATACGTGCCAGGGGAAGAGGCGTCCCGGTTGCTCTCCGGCTCCGACGTGGGGGTGCTGCCGTTCAACGAGGGCGTCACCCTTAAGAGCGGCACCCTCCTCACGCTCTTCGCGCACGGCCTGCCCGTGGTCGCCACCCGCCCTGAGCCTCCCGAGCCGAATCTCACGGATAGTCAACTGTTGCGGCTCGTGGAGCGGCGAGACGCCGCCGGGCTCTCCGCCACGCTCTCGGACCTGCTGGCTGATCCTTTCACGCGCGCCCGTCTGGGAGAGGCGGGATGCGCCTACGCAGGAGACCTCTCCTGGAGCGCTACCGCGGAGCGCCACGTGGAGATCTACGGGTCGGTCTTGGCGCTGGGCCCCACAGCCCCCACGGGTTGAGCGCCCCCACGTCCGGCTCTGCTTCGCGGAACCAGAGAACGGGTAAGCTCTCCCTTAGATCGAGAAGGGAGATACATGGGTTCGACGCTCAGCCAGCGCATCATTGACCGTCTGGACGGGTTGGACGACGTAGCCGAGAAGGTGCAGCCGAAGGTGCAGGAAGTCATCGACAAGGGTGGCACAACGCTGCGGAATGCCCTGGACGGCACCTGGCTCGGGTCGCCGCTGCACCCGGTTCTCCAGGCCGTGCCCGTGGGATCGTGGACGGCCGCCTTCGCGCTCGACGCCGTGGACCTCGTGAGCGGCTCGAAGGCGGTGCGCAACGCGGCGGACGGGGCGCTGGCAGTGGGGGTGGTGAGCGGTTTTGCGGTGGCGGCTGTCGGCCTCTCGGACTGGCGCTACCTGAGCGGCGGGTCCAGGAGGATGGGGATAGCTCACGGCCTCCTGAACTCAGCCGGGCTCGCCCTGAATACCGCCTCGCTCCTGTTGAGGGCCACGGGCCGCAGAAACGCCGGGCGTCTGGCGTTCCTGGCCGGGTACTCGCTCAACGGGGCGGGCGCCCACGTTGGCGGGGAACTGTCGTACGGCTACGGGCTCAGGGTCAACCGCAACGTCTTTGAGTGGGCCGGCCCCGACGAGTTCACCCCCGTGTAGGAGGAGAGCGAGCTACCGGAAGAGTATATGCGACGGGTCGAGCTCGACAGCGACGACGGCGGCAAGGTGGGGATCCTGCTCAGCCGGGCGAGGAACGGCGAAGTGTGTGCCATCTCCGCTACCTGCAACCACTTCAGTGGGCCGCTCGAGAGGGGCGACCGCGAGGGCGACACCGTCGTCTGCCCGTGGCACAAATCACGCTTCGACTTGTGCACCGGCAGGGTCATAGACGGCCCGGCCGTCTTCCCCCAGTCGCGCTACGAGACAAGGGTGCGCGACGGAAACATAGAGGTCAGAGCGGCCGAAGAGAACGTGCCGAGGAGGGTGCGCTAGGGTTGGGGCCAGAGCCTTCGAATAACTGCTGCGGTCCTGGCTGGAGGCACGCGGCCCTGCTCACCATCGCCGTCCAGCAGGGTTTCACGCTCCCTGGCGCGCCCGTGGAGATCCCCAGTACTGCCTCCGCAGCGCTACACAATGCGCTGGTTGGTCCGAGGCTTTCAGGCGGCGCAACGGACCCATCGTCCACGTCGTGAGGCTCTAGCTCTCCGACGGCTCCAACGTAGATCCCTACCGCAGGCAGGACGTCGAGCGGGATAAACGGATAATAATGCCCCCAAAACAGATGGGGCGGAGCTGGTGGACGATCTCAAGCCGTCGTCCGGCGTCGGGCTGGAGGGCGAGAAGCTCCTTGCAACTTCCCCAACTGCCGCACGCCACTCTACGAGCGGGGGCCTGCGGGAGCTCGAAAATATAGGTGTAGAGCCGGTGAGCACCGACGACGTCTCGGAGAAGCTGGCGACCGAGCTCTCGGGCGTCTAGAGGGGCTCTAAACCTTTTCGAGGCTCTTCAGGGCCTCTTCGGTGGCGCGTCTGAGGCGGCGGTTCGAGTCCACCCTGTAGACGGTCTTGAGGTCGTCGCGGGCCTTCTCGCGCTCGCCAGTGGCCGCGAGGGCGGAGGCGCGGTTGTAGTAGGCGATGCCGAGCCTGGGGTCGAGCTTTATGGCCCTGTCCGTAGCGTCGAGGGCGGTACGGTGGTCGCCCAGGATGTCGAAGCATGCGCCCAGGGCCGAGTAGTAGCGGGGGAGGGGGCGGCGGGCGATGAGCCGCTCGTAGGCGGCGGCGGCGCCTTCGTACTCTTCGCGCCTGAAGAGGGTCACCGCCCGGCGTTCGTCGGGGGCGACGAGGCGGGCCATGAGGGCGGCGAGTATGACGGTACCGCCGAGGTAGACGAGCAGGACCGGTAAGGGGTTCTCGGCGGGCGCAAGCTCCATGATGACCGGTAGCCCCAGGATAAAGACGCCGGTCGAGAGGAGCGGCAGCAGCCGCAGAAAAAACTCCCCGTAGGCCCGAACGCGCAGGAGATCTCGGTTCTGACGCCCGATGAGGAAGAGGAAGACGGCGAGGATCGCCAGTATCGCCAGGGTCGGATAGAGAAAGCTCACCCCTGGGGCTCCTCGAGCATCCCCTGGACCGCCTTTCTGAAGCGGCGGGGCAGATCGGCGCTAACGGCCCTCTCCAGATCCTTTTTTGCCCGGCTCTTGCGGCCTTGCTTGCGCAGGATCAGGGCGCGGTTGTAGTAGGCCAGGCCGTACTCGGGATCTAGCCTCACAGCCTTCGTGGAGGCCTCCACACCCTCTTCGTGCTGCTCTGCGGCCCCCAGAGCCGCCCCGAGAAAGGCCCAGTAGCGGGCCAGCGGCTTCTTTTCGACGAGCCTCCGATAGAGGGCCGCGGCCCCTGCATAATCTCCGCTACGGAAAGCCTTGGTGGCCCGGCGCTCGTCGAGGGGCATGGAGAGGAAGTTGGAGACGACCAGGATGGCGCCGAATGCCAGTACCCAGGCGAAGGGCGTCCAACTCCCCTGGCGGCCCTGGATCAGCGGGAGGCTGGCCGCCATGACGGTAACCGCCACGAACGGGAGCGCCCGGCGCGCAAGCTCCCCCCAGGCTCTCGCCCGTGCCAGGTCTTTGTTGAACGCGTAGACCAGCCGCCAGGCCACAACCAACAGCAGGATGGTCAGGACGATGGGTATCGCGCCGGCACCCAAGACTCGGCCTCCCTAGCGGCCCACCGGGCCCACCGGGCCCACCGGCGCGGGCGCGAGGTTCTCCAGCACGCCCAGAGCCGGATGAACAAGCTCCTCAAACGCGACGTCGTGGAGAGCGGGGCGGGAGCCTGCGGTCGGGACGCTCTTTTCCAGCTCAATCCAGCTCTTGCACCCCCCGTACTCCGCCCGGTACTCGAACTCTGCCGGCTCTGGCAGCAGGTAAGCGCGCAACACCAGGACCGTCAAGGGCTTCTTCGGGCGCCACTTCAGGCGGCTCTCCGCGTATTCGGGGGTCCAGATGTGGTAGGCGTCCAGAGCCTCTAATTCGTCCGCCTCGGAGACCTCGTAGGCCCTGTAGACCTCTGCGAAGGAGGTGAAGATTACCGGTTCGTCGTCCCGTCTGTCGGGGATGGTGCGTAGCAGGTCGTGGTAGAGGGGCTTGAGCTGGTCGGGATTCTGGTGCTCGTAGCTCTTGAATAAGAGGAAGCGGGTCTTCGGGACGGCGAACGCTTTTTCGCGGATGCCGCCCTTTCGCACGACGAGCGCGGTCTCGCCCTTCTCGAGCGCCTTTACCGCGACCGCCCACTCCTTGAGCGCGTGCTGTAGCGAATCCAAAAGATCACCTTTCGTATAATGCTCTCTCAATAGGGAAATTATATGACGCGAGCGTACACGCTTCGACAGGAGGTCACACGATGACGCAGCAAGAGACGGCCCATCGCAGAGAGCGCGACTCGATGGGCGAGGTCGAGGTGCCGCGTGACGCGCTCTTCGGCGCCCAGACCCGCCGCGCTCTGGACAACTTCCCGATAAGCGAGCTGCGCAAGCCGCGCCGGTTTATAGAGGCCTTAGGGGCGATAAAGCTCGAAGCCGCCAACGTGAATCACGAGCTCGGCCTCCTCGAGGAGGGGGTAAAGAACGCCATCGTCGAGGCCGCCGAAGAGGTCGTGGACGGGCGGCTCGACAACCAGTTCGTCCTCGACGTCTTCCAGACGGGGAGCGGTACCTCGACCAACATGAACGCGAACGAGGTGGTCTCCAACCGCGCCATACAGATCCTCGGTGGAGAGCTCGGCTCCAAGGAGCCCGTCCACCCGAACGACCACGTTAACATGGGCCAGTCCTCCAACGACGTCGTCCCGACCGCCATCCATCTCTCCGCCCTGATCTCCATAAAAGAGGACCTGCTACCGGCGCTGGAAAAGCTCCAGGGGGCGCTCGAAGACAAGTCCCGCGAGTTCGACGAGGTAGTAAAGACGGGGAGGACGCACCTGCAGGACGCCACCCCGATCCGCCTGGGCCAGGAGTTCAAGGGCTACGCCGGTCAGGTTCAGCGTAGCATAGGGCGCGTAAGGAAGGCCCAGGAGGACCTTACGGAGGTCGCTCTGGGCGGCACGGCTGTCGGCACCGGTGTAAACACCCACCCAGAGTTCGCGGGTAAGGTCTGCGAGAGGCTCTCCGAGCGCTTCGGCGTCGAGGTGCGGGAGACCGAGAACCACTTCCAGGCCCAGAGCGCGATGGACGGGACCGTCTTCGTGAGCGGGGCCCTGAAGACCGTGGCGGTAAGCCTCATGAAGGTGGCAAACGACATCCGGTGGCTTGGGGCCGGGCCGCGGGCGAACCTGGCGGAGATAGCGCTCCCCGAGGTGCAGCCCGGCTCCTCCATAATGCCCGGCAAGGTCAACCCCGTGATTGCCGAGAGCACCATGATGGTCGCCGCCCAGGTTATCGGCAACGACGCCACGATAGCCCTCGCCGGCCAGGGTGGCAACTTCGAACTCAACACCATGCTCCCGCTCATCGCTTACAACCTCTTGCAATCCATCGAGATCCTCGGCAACGCCGCCTCGAACCTCACCGACCAGTGCGTCGTAGGTATAGAGGCTACCAAGCGCGCCCCTGAGATGGTCGAGAGGAGCCTCATGCTCGCCACCGCCCTCGCTCCCGAGGTCGG
>JALZFP010000195.1 GCA_030861485.1 Actinomycetota bacterium
GTCTTCGGCACCCCAACGAGGATCTCCATTATCCCCTCCTCAGCCAAGAGGGTTTCGAGATACCTGGACAGCCGTTCCGAAGGCACTACTTCCAGGGGTCGGGCGAGTATGCCGCCGGGATCGGAGATGGCTACCCCAGTACGTGTTTCACCGAGATCCAGAGCAACGACCCTGCCGGCGCCGGAGCTTAAGGTCAGCGCTATTCCTCTGAGGGGCCGGCGAGCCTCTGGCCCAGGATATCCCTTGCCTTGAGGAGGGCCTGCGGGATGGCGTCTACCGCACCCCCACCGGCCTGAGCCATGGTGGGACCACCGCCTCCGCCGCCGCCGAGGACGTTTGAAACCTCGCGGACCAGGTCACCGGCTTGAACCCTGTTAGAGACCTCCGGATGCAGGTTAGCGATGAGTACCGCCTTGTCACCGAGCGCAGCGGCAAGCACGACGGCCGACGGACCCGAGAGACGGTTCTTTACGTCGTCAGAGATCTGGCGTAGACCCTTGACGTCCGCTGCGACGACCTGGCCGGTCACGACCTCTGCCCCGTTTACCTGCTCGGCGTTCTCGACGAGGGAGCCCACCTCTTCGAGGCCCTGCTTCAGGGTTTGCTCCTTGGCAGCCTCGCGAGCTTCGCGAGCCTCTTCTTCGAGCGCCGCGACCGCTTCGGAGAGCTCTTCCACGGGTACGCGTAGGGAACCTGCGACCTCTTCCGCCTTGTCGGTAGCGCGGATGAGGTAGTAGAGCGCGTCGCGGCCCGTGAGGACCTCGATGCGGTAGAGATCGGCGCCATGCTTTCTGTTAGAGGTTACCTTGAACGCCCCGACCTCGGCCGTGCTCCGGACGTGGGTACCGCCGCACAGCTCTCGCGAAAAGCCATCGATCTCCACGACGCGCACGAGATCCCCGTACTTCTCACCGAAGAGCATTAACGCCCCGAGATTGCGCGCCTCCTCCAGTGTGGTAGTGTAGTAGCGGACAGGCTGGTTTTCGGTTATCTTAAGTAGGCACTGCTCCTGTATACGCCGGAGATCTTCCTCGTTCACCCTGCCGGTGTACCGGTAGTCGAAGCGCAACCGGTCAGGCCCGACGTAGCTTCCGGCCTGGACGACGTCCTTGCCGAGGACGGCGCGCAGGGCCCAGTGCAGAATGTGGGTCGCGGTGTGGTTGGCCTCTATTTGATGGCGACGCACCCGGTTTATGGAGGCGGTCACCCGGTCGCCCTCTGCTACGCGCCCGCCCTCGACTCTTGCGCGTATAACCTGGTACTCACCGGCCGGGACCACGTCAAAGACCTCGAGCTGCCCGTTATCCGAGGAAATCCAACCCTCATCCGCCACCTGTCCGCCACCCGTGGCGTAAAACGGGTTCTCCGCCAGAACCACGTTTAGCTCTCCGTCCGGCGCTTCCTCGACGGCGAGGACGTTGGTCTCGACCTGCTCCCACTCGTACCCGACGAAACGACTCTTTATCTCTCTGTCCCTGAACGCCGCCACGACCCTCTCGTGACCCACGAGCGCCTCCCTAGCTAGCTCACGTTGCCGGCGCATGGCCTCCTCGAAGCCCGCCTCGTCTAAAGAGATGCCCCTGTCTGCGAGCACCTCCCGGGTAACCTCGACCGGGAAACCGTAGGTATCGTGTAGCGTGAACGCCGCGTCCCCGGGAAAATGTCCGCCCGAGAGGCGGTCTATCTCCACCTCCAAGAGCTCCAGGCCGTTTCTGTAGATCTCCACGAAACGGGCCGCCTCGTCCGTCACGACCCTCCGAATATCTTCCCGTGCACGCTCGAGCTCCTCGTAGAAGCCGCCCATGTGGTCTACCACGACCTCCGCGAGCCCCGCCACCCCCCCGGCTCCCATCCCGAGCCGCGAATACGCCTGCAGCGTCGCCCGGCGTATTATGCGTCTAAGGACGTACTCTCGACGTTGGTTGCCGGGCCTTACGCCGTCAGCAATAAGGAAAGCCATGGAACGGGCGTGATCGGCGAGCACGTAGAGCGCGCGCTCGGTTTCCTCCGAGGAGCCCAGAGTCACGCCGCTAACCTGACGGATGCGCTCGAAGATCGGGGTGTAGAGATCTGTCTCGTAGACGGAGTAGACGTTCTGGGTGACGGCGGCGGTACGTTCGAGGCCCATGCCGGTGTCGATACCGGGTTTGGCCAGAAGGGTGAGTGAGCCGTCCTTGCGTTGCTCATACTGGTTGAAGACGAGGTTCCAGATCTCGATAAATCGCGGGTCCCCCTCGTCACCACCGGGACCGAACTTTGGGTCGAGGGCGGGGTCTCCTTTGGAGAGCTCTTCACCGTAGTCGTAGTAGACCTCTGAGCACGGACCGCAGGGGCCGGTGTCGCCGGGCGGTCCCCACCAGTTCTCACTCCTGGGTAGGCCGAAGATGCGGTGTTCGGGGACGCCCACACGCATCCAGTGTTCCTTCGCCTCCAGGTCCTCGGGTGCGTCCTCGTTCCCCTCGAAGATTGTGATCCAGAGCCGCTCCGGCGGGAGCTTTAGCTCTTCGGTGAGGAACTCCCAGGCCCACTCTATGGCCTCCTTCTTGAAGTAGTCGCCGAAGGAAAAGTTGCCGAGCATCTCGAAGAAGGTGAGATGTGTCGAGTCCCCGACCTCTTCGAGGTCCACCGTGCGAAAGCACTTCTGGACGCTAGTTGCGCGTGGGTACGGGGGGCGTTCCTGGCCGGTAAAGTAGGTTATGAACTGCTGCATCCCCGCAGTGGTAAGGAGTACCGTGGGATCGTTGTGCGGTACCAGTGAGGAGCTCGGGTAGCGCCGATGGCCCCTCTTCTCGAAAAACTCGAGGAATCTCTCTCGTACTTCGTGGCTCTGCATAGCAATATTCTACTAGCGGGCGTGGCGCTTTTTTAGACCTTGTTCTCCAGCTCGCCGACGCGCTCGCTGTACCAGTTGCCCTGAGACTCTTCCATCTCCCCAAGCTGGCGTCTGAGATCGTCGATCGCGCGGCGGAGGAGGCGGGAGACGTGCATCTGACTGACCCCGATAGTCTCGGCGATCTCGGTTTGGGTCTTGCCCTCGTTGAACCGCAGTTTGAGAATCTGCTGCTGCTGCTCTTTCAGGTTCTCCATCGCCTTCTGCAGGAGGATCTTGTCCTCCAGGCCCTCTATCGGAGATTGCTCGTCGGCCTGCAGATCTATGATGGTGTCGCCCTCCCGGTCGTCCTGGCTCACAGGCGCGTCCAGGCTCGCAGTGTTGTAGGCCCGGCCCAACGTCAAAGCCTCGGCGACGCTTTCTATATTCGAGTTCAAGGTCTCGGCGAGCTCCTGGATGGTGGGCGAGCGACCCGTCTTTACGGTGCCGTCGCGGATAGCCTCCTTAGCGGACTGCCTCAACTCCTGAAGGCCGCGGGGCACACGCATCGCCCACCCCTTGTCGCGGAAGTAGCGCTTGATCTCACCGAGAATGTTCGGGGTCGCGTAGGTGGAGAACTCGATGTTGCGGTCGACGTCGAAGCGGTCCACGGCCTTTATAAGCCCGACAGAGGCGACCTGCATAAGGTCCTCGACCGGCTCGCCGCGACCGGCGAACTTTCTTGCCAGAAACTCGACGAGCGGGAGCTGCTCCTGGATGGCCTGCTCACGTGCTCGCTGGTCGCCGTGCTTGTGATAGCGCACGAGCAGGCGCCTAGTCCGCGCCTTGTCGGGCCGCCGGTAGCGCCGGCTCACGCTACCATCTCTACCACGGTGCGCCAACCGGTGCCTCCGTCGTCCCGGAGTTTCGTTAGCTCCCCGTCCTCGACATCAGCGACGAGGCTGTCGTCCTTTATGGAGAAACGGTACCGGGTCGAACTCTCCATGGAGTGCTGGCTTTCGAGGAGCTCGATAGCCTCTTCGAGCCCAGCGACACCTATCCTGGCCCTGGCCGCCAACCCGGCGACCACTAGGCCGATACAGGAGCGTAAGGATCTGTCCGGCGGGAGCGTCAGGTATGTGTAGTCGGCGGCAGCTTCTGCGGATGCCAAACGGTATTCCTCCTATATCGTGTTCCTCAACGTCTAAATATCTTCCGTGCTTACTACCGGCTCTTCGGCTGTACGGGGAGAGCGTGAGGCCTCTGGCAGGATCTCTGGCGACACGCCCGGCCGTGCCTCCAGGACCCCACGTTCGATGTCGTCTCCGCCGTGTGATCCCAGCTCGCGCAGGATCTCTGCCCGTCGCAGCGCCGAGGCCTCCCGGGCCGCCGCAACCGACAGCAGGAAGCGTCGCCGGGCCTCTGAGGGCAGGTCACTGACGCGGTCGGGCAGGGCTTTGCGGAACTCCTCGTTCGTCGCGTACAAGGCCCCCGCAGCCCCGATAACGGCGCCCGCGACCAGCTTACCCCAGCCGGGCACGCCTTAGAACCTCTCCTCTTCTTCCAGCGGAACCGCGGCATCCTCTGGCTCCATGGTCCGGTCGGATACGGCCGGCCCTTCGGCCACGGTGTGGTTCTCGGTCTGGTCCTCCATACGATCCTTCGAGCCAAAAAAGGCGCTGATGCCCTTCGAAAGACCCGCCGTGGCAGAGGAAAACTTTATAACCCCGCCGCGTACGCCGCGCGTGATCACGGCCGTCGTCTGGTCCAGCTCGCCGGTGATGTCGGCGACGTCACCGACGGCGGTATCAAGCTGAGAGAGCTGGCTGTTGATATTGTCTACCGTGACATGCGTCTTGCCGAGGAGCGGCACGACCTGCTCTGAGACCTCCTTGATGGCCTCCTCGGTGGTAGAGAAGATGCGGGCGAGTCGCATGAACATCCACGCCAGCACAAGGAACGCTACAGCGAGCGCCACGAAGAGTGCGCCCCTCGCCAGCTCTACGAAAACGTCCAAGCCCAACAACACCTCCACAACTCTTCCCGCAGAACGATTATTATACAACTGCCAGGGGTGCAAGCGCCCAAACTACTCTGTGTCTCGGCGCACCACCCCACCACCGATAACTCGGTCCCCATTGTAAAAGACCGCCGACTGCCCGGGTGCGACGCCCATGACGGGTTCCGAGAGGAGGGCCCGGACCTCGCCACCGCCCGCGTTCTCTATCTCGCACGGTACCGGAGAACCATTGTAGCGGACCTGAACGGATTCGGCCTCTAATGGGTCGAGGAACCAGTTGAGCCCTCCGACACGCACCTCACGCACCTTCAGATCCTCGCGTCGCCCCACGACGACCTGCTTTGTCCGCGGGCGAACCTCGGTCACATACAGCGGCGTGGGCGCAGAGACCCCAATCCCACGCCGCTGCCCGACGGTAAAGTCCACCACCCCCGCGTGCTGGCCAAGAGCGCGTCCTTCTGTATCCACGATCTCGCCGGGCTCCGCCACGACCTGCTTGCGGATAAAGCTCCGGTAGTTCCCGTCGGGGATAAAGCAGATGTCCTGGCTCTCAGGGGTGTAGGCGACCGCGAGGCCCTTCTCCTGGGCGATATGACGCACCTCCTCCTTACGGTACTCGCCCAGGGGGAAGATCGCGCGAGTGAGCAAACCCTTTGGCACCGGCCAGAGGACGTAGGTCTGATCTTTCCCTTCATCCACGGGCCGGGACATCGTTACCCCACCGGGTTCCTCGACGACACGGGCGTAGTGGCCGGTAGCGACGTAGCGGAAGCCGATCCTGTCGGCGAGGAAGGAGGCGGCGTGGAACTTGACGTGGGCGTTGCATGCCACGCATGGGTTGGGCGTGCGGCCCGCCGAGTACGAGCCCACAAAGTCCTGCATGACCCGCCTGTTGAAGAGCTCCTTGAGATCTAACGTAAAGTGCGGCAGGCCCATCCTGTGAGCCGTATCGCGGGCGAAGAGAACGGTGTCCGGGGAGCAGCACGAGCGGCTCCCCTTCTCTCCGTCGTGGAGTCTGAAGGTAACGGTCGCAACGTCGTATCCGGCCTCCTTTAAGAGGAGAGCGGTGACCGCCGAGTCCACGCCACCGCTCATCGCCGCCACGACGCTTTTGCCACCCTTCGCGGCGAACCCACCGTAACCCTCAGCTAGCATGGCTCCACCGTCTTTGTTCCAGTAATCTTCGAGGGCCTTATGCAAGGCGTCCAGGACGAGCGTGAGCGCGTGCTCTTTGCCCGCGGGCAGCGCTCCGCCCAAAGAGTTCTTGAGGTACGTCTTGGAGACCCGCGCGGCTTCGAGCAAAGGTGTGCTACGCACGAGCTCCGAGAGCGCCGAGCCTGCGGCGATGCACGCGGTGCAGCCATAAACCTTATAGCGAACCTCCGTGAGGAGGTTCTCCTCGATCCGAATGGAAAAACGGGCGACGTCACCGCACGCAGCGTCCCCTGACTCCCCGACGCCGCTCGGCGCCTCTAACTCGCCAACATTGCGTGGCCTCATTAGATGCTCTATTACCAGTGGATTGTAGTTAGCCATTAGCCCTCAGCGGTCAGCTTGTGTATAGGGGCGAGAGTTCGCGCAGTCGAGAAACAGCGGCGGAGAAGGCTTCTATAAAGCCCTCAATCTCCCCAACCGTGTTGTCTTTTCCGACGGTTATTCTGACGGCGGAGAACGCCTCCCGCTCCGTGCGGCCCATCGCGAGCAGAACCGGCGAGGCTTTGTGACCGGCAGTGCTCGAGGCGCACGCCGATCCGCTTCCGACGGCATACCCGAGGGCATCCAGGAAGAGCACGAGGCTCTCAGTCTCGACACCCTCGACAGAGAGGTGTGTGTTGTTGGAGAGCCGCTTTTCGCGGTGCCCGTTGAGGCGCACACCGGGGATACCGGTCAAACCCGAGAGCAGAGCATCCTGTAACGCCTCTTCGTGGCGCGTCCGTTCTCCTAGCTCCTCGGCGGCGAACCGAGCCGCCTCGCCTAGCCCCACGATGCCGGCGACGTTCTCAGTGCCGCTCCTCAAGCCTTTCTCCTGGCCGCCGCCGAAGAGCACCGGAAAGAGTGAGACACCGTCACGCACGTACAGGGCGCCGACGCCCTGCGGACCATAGAACTTGTGGGCCGAGAGAGCAAGCGTGGAAATGGGCACCTGGGATACGTCTATGTCCAGACGCCCGGCGGCCTGCACTGCGTCCACGTGGAACGGCACCTCTGCTCCGCGGCAGAGATCGGCGAGCTCTTCCACGGGCTGCACGGTACCGACCTCGTTATTGGCCCACATCACCGCAGCCAGGGCCGTATCGGGCCTTAGCGTCTTCGCGAGCTCATCTGGGTCGATGAGCCCGTTTACGTCCACCCTTACCCTCGTCAACTCGTAACCCGCGGCCTCCAGATGTGCGGCAGCTCCGCGGACTGCCGGGTGTTCGACGGCGGAGATCACCGCGTGCCTCTTCTCCCGGCGCGCGGCGGCCAACCCAAGAACCGCCAAATTGTCTGCCTCTGTGCCGCCGGCGGTAAAGAGTATCTCCCCGGGAGACGCTCCTACGAGCCGGGCCACGGAGGTGCGGGCCTCCTCGACTGCCTGGCGGGCAGCGGTGCCCGAGGCGTGCAGGGAGGATGGGTTGCCACGCGGCAGCCCATTCGGGCCTCCTCTACGCAGGTACGGGAGCATGGCCTCCAGAACCCGTTCGTCTAAAGAGGTCGTTGCGGCGTTGTCTAGGTAAACGAGGCTGTCCGGCATAACGGCCATAGTTTAACCCACCGGGTCGTGTTTTCTAGATAGTTATGGTGCCGACGACGGCGCTGCCTTTGTCGAGGAGCACTATTTTGTCCGCGGCCCTAAGTGTGAGCGACTCTCCGTTAGAGAAGGTGCCGATTTCCTCTTTGTCATCGGCGTCCTTGATCTGCGCCTGGCGGACTATCGAGGCCTCTTACCAGGGGCCAGC
>JALZFP010000198.1 GCA_030861485.1 Actinomycetota bacterium
TGCGCGCCCAGGTCGGGCTTAAAGGGCAGCGCGAGGTGTTGGTGGATCGGCTGGCTCAGCTGGAGAGACCGACGATGGTCGTGTGGGGAACGCGCGATCGGGTGCTCCCCTATTCTCAAGCCAAAGAGGCATTTTCTCGTCTAGCAGAAGGGTACCTCGAACTTATACCCGAGTGCGGGCATCTGCCCCAAGTCGAGCAGCCCGAGCGCTTCGTCTCTGGCCTTCGTCAGTTCCTGAATGAGAAGGGTTCCTGAGCGAGAATAGTATCAAGCGGCTAGAGGCTTGGTTGAGCGACAAAGGACGTAGTATTTTCTGCATTTCCGAGAAGATTATCCCTCTGGGCAACCCGGTGAAGTGAAGAGGCGTTCAGAGGATATAGACAATATAGCCTACGTAGCCTAAGGACTAAGAATGCCCGCTCTGAGACTGTTTAAGAAGCCTCGATATAGAGCAGATAAAGTTATTATCTGGAGGATCGACTGGCGTGATGAGTGCCGCGCAAGGCCCTACTCGGAGCGATCTTTCGGTAGCGCGCCACCCCAAACATAAGCAGCCCATAAGCCGCAAGCCCGAACGCCACTACGCACAAGATCCAGGGTCCGAAGGGCTGTCGAAGTAGCTCCTGCAGCGCTCCGCCCAGACCCTGGGCCTGGCTCGAATCGTACCGCCACGCCGCTAGGACGAGGAAGACGCCCACGATTCCGAAAGCAACCCCTCTGGAGGCGAGACCGAAACGGCCCCCGCGAGTGACCCACCTCTCCATCTCTACACTCATCTCGCCGAGCTTGAGGTATTCGTGGAAGTCGGCCAGGTAGGCTTGATACAGCTGGTTACCGCCGTAACCGACAATGGCGGTCCCTACCCCCGTCAGCAGCACCCGGCCAAAGGGTTGGGCGAGCAACAGCGCCGTCCAATCCTGAACAGACCCTCCCCCCGTGGATTCGAGCACCAACCGCCCGGCGGTGAACGCGAGGCCCACGCGAACCAAGGCCCTAAACCCGTGCCCGACGCGCTTGGCGATACCCCTCGCGTCGTGGCCTTCCCCGTCGGGGTCCGCCACGGCCTGAACTAGCTGCCAGAGCGCGTAACTAGCGAGCCCAAGGGCGACCGAGACTAGCAGGACGCGCCCTAGTAGGGGCTGCGTGCCGATCACCTCGAGGGCGCCGCGCTCGTCGGTGGTGCGGCCACCTATCCCTACCGCTACCCCGACCGCCAGGGCGCCCACAACCACGTAGACTACACCCTCGGCCACGTACCCCAAGCGCGCGAGCCGCTCGAGCCAAGGGCTCGCGTGCCGGGCTGCTTGCTCCGCACTTCGCTCGGCTCTTCGCCCATTATTCTTCCCAGGGGTGTTCCGCAAGTTCAGATCCCATTCTCCCGGTTTCGCGGCCTCCGGGTACCATTTCTCACCATACGCGACACTCAGAACGGTTTATCCTACCCTGGAACCAGCTCGCTGTCCCCGAGACAAAGAAGGCGCTTGCGGTCGCGCGGCCGGTAGTGGTGTAAGCGGGTAACATGAGATTTACGCAGCGGGCATCCATCGACCGCAGCTAGTGGGATATAAAGACTATCAACCTAGTGACCGCAAGGAGTAGCGTATGGCCCAAGTAGTCGCGCAAACCGAACGCCTGGTAGCGGCTAGTCCGCAGCGCGTACGAGCCTTTCTTGTCGACTATCAGAACAACCGTCCACGCATCCTGCCAGCCGAGTACTTCCGAGACTACCGAGTGGAGCAAGGCGGAGACGGAGCAGGCACAGTAATCAGCTATCGGCTACGGGCGGGAGGGCGAGAGAGAGCGTATCGGATGCGTGTCGAAGAACCAACCGAGGGCGGGCCGATCCTAGAAGAGCGTGATACAGGATCGTCACTGGTCACCACTTGGACTCTGAGTCCTGCGGGGGAAGGGGAGCAGACCATGGTGAGTTTAACCAGCAGGTGGGAGGGAGCAAGCGGTATCGGCGGCTTTTTCGAACGCATGTTTGCACCCCGGGCGCTACGTCGGCTCTATGGCGAGGTGCTAGAGAAACTCTCAGCGGAGTTACGGGTTTAACCGGATGGATCCATGCCTTAGGGCATGGTTGTCTTAGTAGCGCTGCGTTTAAGGGGATGACAAAGGGCTAGGGCAACGTCTACTACATACCCTTTCTGCCACCCATAGTAGAAGGAGGCTGCGTAAGCCTTGAGCGTTGCGATAGCAATCCGAGACGAAGTAGTTGAGGCCCTGAGGCGAGGGAGCCCGGTCGTGGCCTTGGAGTCTACGCTGATCGCCCACGGTTTGCCTTACCCAGATAATCTAGAGCTGGCCCGCGAAGTAGAGGAGCTTGTTCGCCGCGAAGGGGGTGTGCCGGCGACTATAGGTGTGATCAGCGGGGTGCCCAAGGTGGGCCTCGGGTCCCAAGAGCTAGAACTGATAGCAACCGACGATGGTGTGGTCAAACTCTCCGCGAGGGACATCCCCATGGCCGTACTGAAGAAAGGGCATGGGGCGACCACCGTGGCAGGCACCGCCCACCTGGCGGCGCGAGCGGGGATCAAGCTCTTCGCCACGGGCGGGCTGGGCGGCGTGCATCGGCAGGCGCGGGATAGCTGGGACGTCTCGGCCGACCTCTCGATCCTCAGCCGTACGCCAGTAGCGGTGGTGTGCTCAGGGGTGAAGTCGATCCTCGACGTACCCGCGACCTTAGAGCACCTTGAGACTTTGGGCGTGCCCGTGGTCGGCTTCCGCACCAGGCGCTTTCCAGGCTTTTACCTGACCGACTCGGGTAGCACTTTGGACTGGGATGTGAAGTATGAAGAGGAAGCTGCCCAGCTGATCGCCTCGCTGCGAAGGCTCGGCCCGGAAGGTTCCGGCCTTATCGTTGCCAACCCCGTACCCTGGAAGGAGCAGTTAGATCCCAAGCTCCATGACCGGGTGCTTAAGGAGGGTTTAGGCGAGCTGAAGCATCAAGGCATTCGCGGGAAAAGCGTCACGCCGTTTCTTCTGGAACGACTCCAGAGAGAAACCAAGGGAGAGAGCCTTCGGGTTAACAAGCATATAGTCCGGAACAACGCTCGCCTCGCAACCCGAATCGCCGTGGCCTTCGCTACCCTCGAGGCCAAAGAAGGGAATCGCGCCACAAAACTTTGAGAGAAGTCGCAGGCTCCTTCTGTCAAAGTCTTCTCTTCCACTATACCTAAAACCGCCGGTCAACCCGGTCATCCCACAGATAAGTGGGTTTACCCCTTGTCTAAGCGGTTCTATTGACCGGGCACGGTCATTGCCGTTTTGTGTCCACCAGTCAGGGTAACAGTCAGTACCATGGCTAGAGAGCGGCCAGCCGTGTTCTGTCCGTGGCTGATTGGAGACAATCACCATGACTTTTGAGG
Source organism: Actinomycetota bacterium (assembly GCA_030861485.1). GTDB lineage: Bacteria > Actinomycetota > Rubrobacteria > Rubrobacterales > Rubrobacteraceae > Rubrobacter_F. The sequence continues at coordinate 3,371 of JALZFP010000198.1, forward strand.
CGGCCTCAAAGGACGACTAACAAGGACCAAGTAGTAGGGCTCCGGAGATACTAGAGATACACACTGTTGTCGCTGGTCCAGCGCATACCCCTAGACACTCCGTATCCTGGTCGAGTATCTATAGACCCTACTCCTTGAGGGGTGGCGAATCTGCTGCTAAGGGGGAGGATGCCATTTCATCCGGAGGTGCTGGCGGTGCTTGAGCAAACGTTTCTGGGTCCATCGGTGGATCAGGTGGTGAGGTTTGGGGGGGCAGCAGTTGGGCCGTCGCGTCCGGATATTGGGCTGTAGATGTTAGGGCAGGATCTTGGGAGGAAGCAATAGTGTTTTGCGAGGGTGCAGGCTCGGGCCTGGGCAATACGGGGTCTGCGGGGCGAGTGGCAGGGTTCTCAAAGGCAGCGCGAGGAAGATCATCATCCCCTTTAGCAGCAGCCTCATCTGCCTTCTTGGGCCCTTGGGCAAAGGGCTCTCGCAACGCAGCCTCCACCAAAGCAGCCTCCACTACCTCGCTCGTCGACGGATCGGTGTCCGTCTCTTCTGTGGCTCCTGAAGTATCGATTTGGGCGGGTACAGACGATAGGGTTGGTGTTGGCGTGTCGTCGTCTTCTG
>JALZFP010000208.1 GCA_030861485.1 Actinomycetota bacterium
GTGTACTGATAACGTCTACCGGCTACTGCGATCACAGGCAAAGACAGCCCCTACGATAAACGCAAGCTCTTTAGATCACCAGGACAAATCGGGACATTCTTCCCTGCAAACGCGGGACACTGCCTCATGACGGCGGGACGCCTCCCCTCGTAGGGTTCTTAAAGTCGACCAGCCTATGACGAGGAGAGGAGGTGAACAATGAGGCGCATCACCTCGGTTCTTACTGTGGCCGCCCTGATGGCGACAATGTTGATTGGGAGTGGCGTCCCAGCGTTAGCCAACCACGAGCACTACCTTGAGACTCCGAGCCAGGTCTCGACGACGCCCTACCCGCCGCGAGTCGTACCCCTGTAAGCGATGCTCAAGCCTTTGCCAACCGGGACGACGAGGCGGTCGAACCCGGGTAGTCTCTCCAGCGCTTCGAGGTACCCGGCGACCTCCTCCGGGTGCGAGAGCACGTTGTCGGCGAGGATCATGACCTCGGGGGCGAGCTTCGGGACGAGCAGCTTGAGCTGGGCCGGAGCGCTCACCCTGTCGGCGTCAAAGAAGACGAGGTCGAACGGCCCCGGCAAGTCCTCGACGACCTCAGTGGCGTCGCCGAGCTTCAAGTCGACGAGGTCGCGAAGACCGGCACGGCGCAGGTTCTCATCGGCCATCCTCTGCCTCCCCGGGTCCATCTCCACGCTGGTCACCCGCCCGCCGGTCGCCTCAGCTGCCCAGGCAAGCCAGACAGTGGAGTAGCCGTTGGAGGTGCCTATCTCTAGGAGGCTCCTGCGCCTGCCGCTGCGAATGAGAACGGCGAGCAGCGCGGCGGTCTCGGGTTCCAGGTTGCGCAGCCTGTCGTCGTGCCGCTCTTGGCGGGTGTCGTGCTCTCGGCCATGCTCGCGCAGCTCGGCGAGCAAGCTGCGGAGGTCGTCTCCCATCGTGTCCATTACGTAGACTCCTTCATTCCCCACAGGGCTTCGATGGTACTCGAGCTAGGGCATCCGGTCTAGGCACCCTTTACCCACCGAATTTTAGACGGTCTCAGAAGGGTTTCTTCTTAGAAGAAACCCGTATTCATACACCCGCCTAGGAAGTAGGCGGGTGCGGGGGTGGAAACGCCCTGGTACCAAGAATTAGCGTAGCGGCTCATGCGCCTTGTGCAGGGTTGGATAGGTATGCAGAGGTGTGCCCCTAGCGTTTCCCTTCCCGCTCGGCCCTTCGCCTGGCCTACACACGTTGCCTAAGGTGTACTACTGGTGTACCGGAATGCCCCGAGAGGAATAGTGAAACAGGAGGTCGAGGGCTGCAAAGGGAGGCCGGCCTTAAGGACTCTACCATCATGTCTCTGACCCAACGTGTACCCGAACGGCCTGGTCTCTCCAAGCGGCCTCTTTTAGAATTCGTGCTAGGTCACTAATACCTGCCTGGCAGGTGTTGAGGGAGAGGATGAGGCAGTGGGTCAAAAGCATGAGAAGGCCGCGGGGTCGCGTGCAACCGACCCGATAGGGATAATGAGTGAGGAGTTGGCCAGGCTCCGCTTCTTTGAGGGGGTGCCGAGTTGGGCACTCGAGCGTCTAGCGGGATCGGCCACGAAGAGGCGGCTGGAGCAGGGTGCGCTGGTCGTACAGCAAAATGACGAGGCGCGGGCCGCATACTTCCTTCTGAGTGGGGCAGTGCAGGTTTTGGTGTATTTTGAGGGGGTAGGGGACCTCCTTATGGGCGTGCACCGGGAGCCGGGGAGCCTCATCGCTTGGTCGGCTTTTCTTGACCCCTACCGTCACACCTCCTCGATGCGCTGCGAGGAGGCTACCGAGTTGATAAGGATACCGCGCGACACGTTCGAGAAGATCTTTGAGGAGGACCCATACCTCGGGTATCTAATCCTGAAGAAGGTCGCAGCCGCTATGGACAACCGACTCGAAGGTGCCATCACCTTCTTGGAATCCTCGGCCAACCCGGATGAGCTATGAGTGGCAGGGTAGACAAAAATTTAGATCTCCTGTGCGACTCGCCGTTCTTCGAGGGGGTGGATCCAGAGCACATAGAGCACTTCGCACGCCTCGCCCGGACGGAGACGTTCGTGGCGGGAGACCACATCATCGTGCAAGGCGAGCCCGCGACATTGTTCTACGTTCTCGTCGAAGGCAAGATCGAGCTGTCGTTCCGCAAGCCGGGGAACGAGGTTCCCCGAAACGAAGAGGTGGGCCCCGAGATGGAGGGGCAGGCTCCTCCCCACATCGTCAGTCACCCGGGCTATCCGGTGGGCTGGGCCTCGATAGTAGAACCACACCGCTACCGGGCGACTGCCGTAGCACGCGAGCGTACCAAGATGCTGGTGCTGAGCAGGGATCTTTTCGAGCAGTATACGAAGGAGCATCCTGACTTCGGCCTAGCGTTCATGAGGCGTGTTCTCTGGCTTATCGGAAACCACCTGCGCATGACGCGGACGCGTCTAGTAGCCACCCGCTGCGGGGATGTGCCCCGTACGGTCCGCGCACTACTCGAACAAAACGCTACGGCTCTGAGCGTTACTTCCCACCTGCATAAGATTCCCCATTACCTTGAGAACCGCCTCACCCTGGACGACGCCCGCCGTACCCTAGAGGTGCTGAAAACTGACGGTGGCGAGGTGGAGCGGGAGCTCGCTGCCCAGATAGCGGACCTCCTTGACGACGTCTGGCAAGAGGTGCAGATCTTCCAGCAACTTCAGAGCATCTATGAGCTGGTGACGAGCGCCCCGGAGACGATGAGCCCGGAGGAGCTCAGGCGCCGGAGCTGCGAGGCGTTCGCCGAGCTGTTCGAGGGCACGGAGTACCTCATCCGCGGGGAAGAAAACCTCCCTGACGAGCCGGGCCACATCTTCATCATGAACCATCTCTCGAACCACCTGGACAACCTGCTCCCCAACGACTTCATCCTGACGCTCGACACGCACTTCGTGGCGTCCATGATCCTCTTGAAAAAGTATGGCGAAGCCCCCGTGCGTGTCGTACGCAAGTCCGACCCCGGCGAGTACGGGCACCAGAAGTTCTACGACCGCCTAGGCTACATCTACGTGTATTCCGGACACGTGGACCCAGCGGACGGCGATCCATTGACTTCTCCCGAACAGCGCCGCCGGTTATTTTTGGACACCGCCAGGGAGAACCTGCGGAACGGCAAGAACATCGTTATCTGCCCTGAGGGAACCTCGACCGAGACGGAGAACTCGCCTCTGCCGTTCAAGACCGGCGCCTTTCACCTCGCCGCAAACATCCGGCCCGAGCCCCTGCTGGTCCCGATCGCCGTAGCAAACTTCGACAAGAAGCTCACGCGAGCGAGGCCTGTTGCGGTCGTGCACGAGCCGATCCGCCTCTCGGACCACCTCGGCGAGAACATCGAGAGCCGCCGGCTGCGCGAATTCGTCAACGGCTATGTCTACAACTGTTTTCAAGCCTATGTCCGCGAAGCCGTGCGACTGGGGGATAGAGCGTCTGGAGGTACAAACGGCCTTCGGGTGTCGAGGTGACCTATCCCCCCGAAGGGTGTGCCGAGGGGTGGGTAGGGGGCGGTGAAGGCTCGCAGCCGCCGCTGACGCGTCCACCAGATTTCGAGTCGTTCTGGGAGAACACCCGGGCGGAGCTGGGGCGGATCTCGCCTGCTGTCTCTCGCAAGTCGCTCGGGTCGGAGGACCCGGCTCTTGAGTTCGAGAGTCTAAGCTTCGCCTCCCTGGGAGGGGATCGCGTCTCAGGATACGCGATCCGGTGGAAAGACGATGTCCCGCGGCCGCTGGTCGTGCACAGCCACGGATACGGCGGCGGGCTCGAGCCAATGTGGCACTGGGCGAGGATGGGGTTAAACGTGCTCGGCGTAGAGGCGCGGGGGTACGGGCGCTCTAGGGACGCGCTCCCATCCCTATCGCCGTGGGGGTACGTCTTGACTGGAATCGAATCCCCCGAGACGCACGTCTTGAGGGGCGCTGTGTGCGACTACATGCGTGCTGTCGAGGTCGGCAAGGAGATCTTGGATCCTTTCGTCTCTCGTACGGTCTTGAACGGCACGAGCTTCGCCGGAGGGTTGGCCGTAATGGCGGAGTCCATCCTGCAGGTCGCAGATTTTCTGGTCGTGGCGGTGCCGAGCTTTGGGTGGGCGGAAGGGCGGCGGCTCCTTGTGGAGGACGGCTCAGGGCAGGAGATCAACCGTTATCTAGAGGCACACCCCGAACGCGAAGAAGATGTGATGCTCGTCCTCTCCTACTTCGACTCGATGAACTTTGCCGCAGCGATAAGATGTCCCACCCTCGTTGGCTTGGGCCTTGAGGATAGTGTGGTCCCGGCCCCTACCGTGTACGCTATTGTTAACCACCTCAGCGTACCGCATCAGGTAGTGCGGCTGCCCGTGAGCCACACTGATCTTCCCGAGGAGAAGCTCTGGGACCGGTTTGAGGCGTACTGGCTCCGCCTCGTGGTAGAAGGCGTGCCTCCAAACTTCGGAGAGAAGAAAGAGGGATCTAGGTAGGAGACAAGACCGGGGTCACAAAGGATGAAAAAGATACATGGGTGAAGGAGGACCGAACTGAAGCCCGAGAATGAATCGAGCTCAAAAACGCCGTCGCTGCGCTTGGACGGTCGGGTAGCGGTAGTGACCGGGGCAGGCCGAGGCATTGGACGTGGCTGTGCGATTGC
>JALZFP010000114.1 GCA_030861485.1 Actinomycetota bacterium
GTACACGTCGAAGCCCTCCCTCAGGAGGAATTCAACAAAGCTGTTGCCCGGCACCAGGTCCAGAATGTAGGGACGAAGGATGGGCGCGTAAACGAGCAGGACCGGTATAGGATACTTCTTCTCGCGGGTAGACTCGTAGTGAAAGAGCTTGGCCTTACCCCTCTGCCAGACTACCTCCTTAGGGGTGAGGCCTGCCTCGACTTCTGTTCCGTGGTCGACGAGGTGGGTGCCAGTGGCGTACTTTCTGAAGCGGATAGACTCAGGGTTGTCGTAATTCGAGATCTCGAACGGTATCGCAGTAGCCCAGCGGTTGGCCATTTGGTCCTCTCTTCTTCCTTCTGCCTACTATACCCCCCGATCGAGAAAACAAAGACAGTGGAACTATTCGAAGCTCTCGAGCTTCTGCTCGGATGTCCGTATGCGCCGGGCGAGGTAGCGCACGCCAGTCAGGTCCTCCAGCTCGGTGAAAGGGAGCCTAGGTTCGTCCGACAGCGGGTATACAAAGGTTACCGGAAGCTATCCCGGTGTCTGATAGAGCACACGTACGGGAAGGAGAAGCATGGGCATAAACCGCTGGAGCGGCGGTGTAGAGGAACGCAAGAGGAACGAAACTGACGCCAAGGCGGGCGACGAGGTCGACAAGGAGAAGAAGGGGGACACCTCTTCCCGCCAGGAGACCTCCGAGGGACCGGCCGAGAACCGGGAGAAGCGTGAGGTCGTCGAGAAGCTCAGGAAGCGAGAGCGGGAGTCCTAGCGCCGACCCGATCGTCCCGACACCACAGTCGTCCGCACAAGCGCTAATTTTAACTCGGCGTCCGGGACGTTCATGAGCGTCATCTCTGGCGTGACAGGGTGCTCTGCGTCGGTGCCGGACGGCTGCAGGAGGCCATAGGCCTCGCCCCGGCGATGGTCTCAAGCTCTCTGCTTATGGTCCCGGCGGCGCTGCTGGCCTTACATGCGCTGCGAAAACCGTGCTTCGCTGGCGGGCTCTTAGAGCACGTTTCATACTGTAGCGGCAAGAGCGCATGGCGGCGCGCAGCGCGGTTAGTAGTCCTTTGCCCTGCCGGATCGTGATCATCCGTCCCAGCCGGGCGCTCAGCCGACCGCGTGAGCTCCTGTCCGCTCGTCCGCTTCTCTTAGTAAGGCGGAAAGGACCAGTTTGAGGACCTCCCGATTCATTCCTAAGGCCGCGATAGTAGTAGCGGGGCGAGGCTCAGAGCAGACGGAGAACCGGTCGCGATGGGCTAGCGGGCATTCCCCCTCAGGGACTGAAAGCGTAGCTCCAGGCCGCTCCTTCAGAAAGACCTTATGCGCGGTGGGAACGTTTTGGTTACCCTGCGGTGACGATAGCGAGCCAAGGATGTTACGCTACTAGCTTGGGCACATTTGTTTCGGATTTGAGGAGCGTCCTAGGCCTTAGGGCGCTAGGGCGGGTGGGGCGCAAGGTGCTGGACGACGACTGCCCGGGACTCGCGGGACAACTGGCCTACTTCACCCTGTTTTCCCTGTTCCCTTTTCTCTTGTTCCTAGTCGCCTTGGCGGGGCTTGTAATCGACCACCCCGAATCCGTTCTTAGAACCTTAACCGAAAGAATGCAGGGCCTTTTGCCCAGAGATGCGGTTGAGCTCCTTGCGGATTACATAGACCGCACGCTAAGAGATGCATCCGCGACCGTGCTGTTTTTTGGTATCCTGGCCACTCTTTGGTCGGGGTGGGCAGCGGCAGACGCAATGGTCAAGGCGATCAATCGAGCCTACGAGCTGCGAGAGACCCGACCATGGTGGAAGCTGTGGGGTATCTCCTTATTGATGATCTTAGGGTTTATGCTCGTGGTAGCAACTTTGGCTTTCGTCGTCTTTGGCCCCGAGGTAGGGGGCTACGTCCAAAGTCTGACCGGGCTACCCGACGCTTTTCTGGCTCTTTGGGGCACCCTCCGCTGGGCGCTGGCCTTTTTGGCCGTCACCTTGGCTCACGACCTCCTTTACTACCTAGCCCCGAACGCTAGGATACCCTTTAAGTGGATCACGCCCGGAGGATTCACTGCCACGGTACTAATACTCCTCTCGAGCGCGGCACTGAACCTCTATGTGGTCAACTTTGCCCGCTACAACCAGATCTACGGACAGGTCGGGGCGATCATAGTGCTGATGGTCTGGCTCTACAGTACGGGGCTTATGGTGCTTATCGGGGCGGAGATCAACGCCGTGCTGGTACGCATGGCGGAGGAGCGTAAGAACACCGAACTCGTCCAAGCGGAAAGCCCCGCAAACTAGAAGAACCGTTGATTTTATGAGCCCTAGGAGCAAGCCGAGTCAGGAAAAGGTACCCACGGCCGTTGGCCCATTCTTGGTACGCAAAGCGGTTTTAACACCGCGAAGACTAGGAGAGCAGGGATAGGGCCGCGAACAGACACCGCGTTGGTTCTAAAACTGTTTAAGGTGGCTTTGAAGAGTGGTTACAGGTCGCGATGACCAGGAAGGGAAGGATCGCTAGGCAGTAACCTAAAGAGTAGTAACCTAAAGAGGTCTTGAGCATCGGCCCGTCGAGCTAGGCTGAGAGGTTGACGTCGATCCAGAGCAAAGCCGCCTCGTTGAACCGGCGGCTCCCACCATCGACGACCTCCTCGACTATCTGGGCGAGGAACCAGATCACACCTGGAGATAGCAAGAGACTCAGAACTATCTCGACCGTGAGCACGAACCCTAGACAGCGCGAGAGCCCGCGGCTGACCTCTTTGCGGAGCAATTCTTTGCGACCGTGTCGAAGATTATGCTCGGGGTCCGCCCGGGGGCGACGTATAATCCCCCTGGCGCCGGAGGTACAAGGAGGTCCCACTTGCAGAACGCGGATATAGCCCGCGCCCTGGAGACGATCGCGACGCTGATGGAGATCAAAAACGAATCCTACTACCGTATCCTCGGATACCGGCGAGCCGCCGAGTCGGTCGGCTCTTTGGGCCACCCGGCGTCCGAGATGGAGGATCTTACGAAGCTGCCCCACGTCGGGGATACAACCGCGGAGGTGATAAGGGACCTCGCCGAAGACCGCACGCCCCAGATCCTCTCCGACCTCCTCGGAGAGATTCCCCCCGGCATCGTCGAGGTCACGCGCCTCCCGGGCGTCGGCCCTCGCACCGCGGGCCGCCTGTGGCGAGAGCTCGACGTGACGAGCGTTGAGGCTCTGGGCGAGCTCGAAGAGGGCACCCTCGCCGCCCTCAAGGGCTTCGGCAAGAAGAGCGAGGAGCGCATCCTGCGGGCCGCCCGCACCTATAACGCCCAGGAGCGCAGGATGCTCCTGGACGAGGCGATGGCGCTCGCGGAGCACATCCTCAGATTTGTACGGAGCCACCCGGCCTGCGAGCGGGCGGAGATTGCGGGCTCCCTGAGACGACAGAAGGAGACCATCGGCGACCTGGATCTCGTCGCCGCAAGCCGTGAGAGGAAGGCTCTGGCCGACGCGTTTGCGGAGGCTCCGTTCGTGGACGAAGTCCTGGCCCACGGCCCGACGAAGGTCTTTATCAAGTGCGGGGGGGTCGAGGTGGATCTCCGGATCGTCGCCCCCGAGGCGTTCGGCTCGCTTCTGCACCACTTCACCGGGGGCCAGGCCCACAACATTGTCCTCCGGGAGCGGGCCGTAAAGATGAGTATAAACATCTCTGAGTACGGGCTGGCGAAGGCCGGGACCGGAGAGTACGAGCCCATCGCGACGGAGGAAGAGATCTACTCCAGGCTCGGCCTCACCTACATCCCGCCGGAGCTTAGAGAGGACACGGGCGAGCTAGAGGCCGCCGAGAAAGGGGAGTTGCCGGAGCTCATAGAGGTAGGGGACGTCCGTGGGGACCTGCACGTCCACACCATCTACTCCGATGGCCGGGGAACCATCGAGTCGATGGCGGAGGCCGCCATCGCTTTGGGCTATGAGTACCTCGTCTTCTGCGACCACTCGCAGAGCCTGAGAGTCGCCAACGGCCTCTCTCCCGCCCGCCTCGCAGAGAAGCTCGAAGCCGTGCGCGTGGCGGACGAGAGGTACGACGAGATCCACCTGCTCTGCGGCTCGGAGGTGGACATCCTAAAAGACGGCACGATGGACTACGAGGACGCACTCCTGGCAGAGCTCGACTTCGTAGTGGCGAGCGTGCACACGTCGTTCAACATCGGCGAGGAGGCACAGACGGAGCGCATCGTCCGGGCGATGAACAACCCCTACGTCCGCACCATCGCCCACCCGACTGGACGCATCCTAAATAGACGCGAACCCTACGCGGTGAACGTCTCGCGCCTAATCGGGGAGGCAAAGGCCACGAACACGGCGCTGGAGCTGAACTCGTACGTGGACCGGCTAGACCTCTCTGTCCCCTACATCCGGGAGTCCGTGAACGCGGGCGTGAAGATCACACTAGATACCGATGCCCACGACGAGACGGCCCTGAGCTTCGCCAAGTTCGGCGTCTCTCAGGCCCGTAGAGCCTGGGTGGAGAAAGAGAGCGTTATAAACTGTATGCCCTGGGAGGGGTTCGAGGAGTACCTGAAGCGCGGGAAGTAGCGAACAGCTGCTCAACTTCTGATAAACACCGCTCTCTTGGGAAGCCGATTCCCAAACAAGACGCTGCACCACGCTCTGACATCTGGCGATTTTGCCAATCACCAACCGCCCGACCCATTTAGTTATCGTGACGGCCTACACCTAGTGCCCCCCTTTCTTCATCAGGAGCCCGCCCAAGCTGTTGCGACTGCCCGTCAGGATACTGTTGCGCGTCTCGACTCCTGTAATATCTGGGCATAGCTAACGTAAGGGAGCGATGTTGTGTGGTACGGGAGTTCGACTTCGCACACAATCGTTCTTGTTCTGGTGCTTCTGATGCTTCAGGTCGGTGCGTTCGCGCTCAGGACGGCTTGGAAGATCCCCGAGCCGAAGCCGAAGATTAAAGCGCGAGTAAGGCACTCGAGAGCCGGTCATAAGAGCCGGGACCGATACAACAGCCGGAGTCTAAAAGCAACGTGGCCCGCTCACGAAAAGCCGGTGGTCCGGACGATGGTCCTGTCCCGGTTATGCCCGGCGGTGGCTGCTCGAAGGAGTTCCCATTTGGCAGAGCCCCTCCCGTTACCTTTAGGACCTCCTACGGTGATTCGTTCCAGTTGAGCCAGTACCAGCCGAGAAGGCGCATCGCCTCGGAGAACTCCGAGAAGCTGGTGGGTTTGGCAATGTAGGAATTGGCCCCGAGCTTGTATCCCTCGACCACATCTCGATGTCTATTAGAAGCAGAGAAGAGGATAACGGGAAGAAGTTCGGTGCGCTCATCGGAACGCAGCTTCTCCAGGACTTCGAGGCCACTCATACCCGGCAGATCCACGTCGAGCAAAACGAACTCGGGCATCAGCCTCGTGTCGCGCCCGGCGTACCCGCCCTCGCCAAAGAGGTAGTCGAGCGCTTCGCCACCGTCCCCGGCGACCACGACCTGGTCCACCTCGTTCACGATACCGTGCTCGCGAAGGGCGTGCATAGCGAGGACGACCTGGTCCTCGTTGTCCTCTACAAGCAGTATCGCCTTCTGCTCTTCCACGCTCGCCGTCCCCATCATCTTGCCCCTACCAACACCTTCATACCCACCGGCGTTCCGTCTATACCGCAAAAGGTCGCCCCCAGCATATGCCGGGGGCGCTTCTCGTCTACACGACCCTCCGCGAACCCTTACAGGTTCGCCGTTGGGCCCTGATGGTCAGCCTACGGGCTGGCTGGGGTCCTCCTGCATCTCCTTCTCGGCCGTCCACACCCCCGGGTCTTCGGCGTGCTCGGCCTCGCCCTGATCTTCCAGCCACCGTTCGGCGTCGATTGCCGCCCGACAGCCGTCCCCGGCGGCGGTAACGGCCTGCCGGTAGCGCTTGTCTGAGACGTCGCCCGCAGCGAAAACCCCGGGGACGCTCGTCATGGTGTGCTCAAGCTGGAGGATGTAGCCGCTCTCGTCCATCTCTAGGAGGCCCTCGAAGATCCCAGTAGAAGGCGCGTGGCCGATGGCCGCGAAGAACCCGTCGACCGCGAGGGTCTGCTCTTCACCGGTCTTCGCATTCTTTATACGCACGCCCTCAACGGAGGTCTCGCCCAGGATCTCCTCCACCACCGTGTCGGTGAGAAAGGTGATCTTGGGGTTTTTGCGGGCCCTCTGCAGCATGATCTTGGA
>JALZFP010000231.1 GCA_030861485.1 Actinomycetota bacterium
AGAGGCCGGCAAAGCGCTCACCTTTGCGGAGATACTCCTCACAGTGGATAAGGAGCGGTACCCTGAGGCTCTCTTCATACGGGTTGTTCTCGTGCACGTAGCGGCCGTGCTCGCCAAAGCCCTCCCCGTGGTCACCGTAGATCACAAAGATAGTATCCTCGTAGAGCCCAAGCTCCTTGTACTGCTCGATGAGATTCTCCAGGAAGATGTCCTGGAGGCGTAGGCAGTTGAGGTAGCGGTTTAGCAAATCATCTCCGGCGAAGTGCTCGCTCCCGTAACGGGTGGAGAGGCATCGGTAATCGTCATGTCCCGTGCCCGTAAGGTATTGGGCCAAGAAGGGTTTGTCCTTGTGCTCTTTAAGCCACTTCTCACTGGGCTTTAGCATAATGTCATCCTCGTAGCTGATGTAGTTCGTCGCCTCGAAGCCCTCCGTGTCCATCGATTCGGACGGGTAGTACTCCTCGTAGCCGAGGTTTTCTGCGACAACCCCATATTGATCCATGGTCTCGCTAGAAGACTGGAAAAAGACGGTGCTGTAACCCTGATCTTTCAGCAAGCTGGCGAGGCACGGGACAGGGATACCGTCTGGATCGAATTCCGGACCCTGATAGAGGGGCGGCTCGATTCCGCAGTTAACCGTGACGGTGGCCTTGGAGGAGCGAGGGACGACCACATAGGCTCGCTTGACGAGTAGACTCTCCTTCGCCAGCTCGTCCAAATAGGGTGTTGTCTTTAGATCCTCGTTGTAGGGCGTCACGGACTGGGCGCGGGTCGACTCGAGGTGGATGAGGACGACGTTGCGCTTCTCAGTTCGGGATGTCTCCGCAAGGCTAGCATGCGCCGCCGGATGCTCGGCGAGCTGGGCAGCATCCGGAACATCCTCCTCCACAAGCGCCTGCTCTATTCCCGTAAGGACCACGTTAACGAAAGGAGCCCTCGCTAAGGTGGTGGTGCCGCTCAGCAGCGAGAGCGAGCCGAAACCTAACGCCAAAAGAAAGATCCCCAGAGAGCCCAAAATAGTAGTCCCGGTCGGAGCGGCGAAGAACCTCTCCTCCGGCCATCCCCGCCACCGCCCGGCAATCCGAGCCACGAACAAAGGGCCCAGAGCCACGTATAAGAGAGCAGCCGCGAGGAGGACCCAGGCCAGGAGCGGCACCCCTCCCTCAAAGAGGATCGGCACGATCTCCTCGAACTTTGGGATCCACTCAGCGATGGTGCCGTAGTCCAGTGTGGTACCGTTCTCTAGGAAGTAGTGGTGGGCGACCGTGGTCGTGACCACCACAAGCATCGTTGTAACGTGAAAGAGGAAGATTACGACCAAGCGCAGAGGCCTTCTCTGGGCCATGGCGAAAAGCCCTATCCAGAGCAACGCGTACCCGAGGTTGAAGAACACATCCGACCGCATCAGTGACAGGGCTTGAGCAAGCCCCTCGTGGTTGCCAGGTTGCGAAGCGATGTCGTAGGCTTTCAAAGCCAGGGTATAGACGAAAAGAGGGATCAGGAGGCTGAGCAGGTAAACCCAGTCCTGGCGGCTCAGAAGTGCCCTCATGGAGCCTATGGTTAGAACTTGTTGTTGTCTGATGCGATCAAGGGGCGAGCATACACGATTTACTATGAGGATTTAGCAGAGCTTCTGCCAGGCTAATCTTCCGTCCTCATAGAGTAACAATACCTAGTCTAATACTCGAATTCGGTGAGCACGCCGTCCTGGTTTGAGGCCAAGTTCTCAGGTGCGCCGTTGCTAGCGATTCTAGATTGTGCAGCACTTCAAACTTCCCTTTATTTGGAACCCTCGGGCATACATTGTGGCGCCATCGTATTGTTTACTGGGAGAGCCACCAGGACCTTAGGAGACAGTCAAAACCCTGGAGAAGGGCAACTGTTCGTAGGCGTAAGCAAAATTTCAGGAGTTCTCACTGACCGGAACGCCTGCCTGAGATTCGAGGTAACAGAGACTATTGTCTGCAAAATCCTTGGTTTTGGAAGTGGATCCGATGAGGCTCGAACTCACAACCTCTGTCTGGCAGAGGCAGCATGAGGATTTCGCGGTTTTTCGCCGGTGTTCAAAACCCCTGCAAATAAGCGTATTCCTCTTGACCTGCGTCGCTTGTGTTAGCCGTTGTTCATCTAGGTTGGTGTCAACTGCGGTCAGGCGCTTCTGAGAACCTAGCTGCTATTCTTCGGGTGCAAGGACCGAGCTTACGAAGGTGTCGGGAAGGGGCTTCGTCTGTCTCAAGGGCGTAGCCGAGTGAGCACGATATCGCCGGATCCGTATAGTTAGCGTAGGCTGGTTGCGAGGGCAGCGCGGGCAGCAAAGTAGCCGTACATGCCGTCCACCCCGCTGCCTGGTGGGGTGGACGAGGATCAAAGGCACAAACCCTTGGCGGGCGAGGCAGTCGAGTGGGTATGATTACGTGGGTGGGCATGGGGCCGAAAAGGGTTGCATTTCCCGAGGTCCACACAACGCACAGGGCCTCTACCAAGGTACTAAGGCGCGAGAACCAACTAAGGCTGTAGAAAGGCTAGGCGGCAAGTGAAACGAAACAAGGTTATCTCCCCCGAGGCGGCGGCGCGGGTGATCATGAACGGTGATACCGTGGCCACCGGCGGCTTTGTGGGCATCGGTTTCCCCGAAGAGCTAGCTATCGCCCTCGAGGAGAGGTACAAAGAGACAGGGGCTCCCAACGACCTGACGCTGGTGTACGCGGCTGGACAGGGTGATGGCGAGAAGAAGGGATTGAACCATTTCGCTAGGGACGGGATGGTGAAGAGGGTGATTGGGGGGCACTGGGGGCTGGCCCCCTCGCTTTGGGCGCTCGCCTTAGAGAACA
>JALZFP010000239.1 GCA_030861485.1 Actinomycetota bacterium
GGCGGCCCGGCAGGGAGGTTCACAACCCGCACCCCCTCGTCGAAGGGCAGTACCGCTGGGAGGAGCGTGCTGTCCCGGCGCGTGAAGACGTCTACCCGGTGACCCATCGCCCCGAGACGGCGGGCCAGCTCGGCTACGTAGACGTTCTGACCGCCGGAGTCCTCGCCGCCCAAAGTGGCCAAGGGACTGGCGTGTTCGCTGATCATCGCGAGGCGGATGGTGCCACCTCCCTTATCTCTAAAGCCTCCTCGAACGCCGCCTCCCAATCGGCGACGAACCGCTCCAGGTTGAACCTCTTGCGGACCGTGCGCCGCCCCGCCTCTCCTATCCGATGCGCCTCCTCCGGGTCGCCGAGGAGTCGGTGCATCCTCTCGATCAGGTTCTCCACGTTCGTATCTATAAAGCCGTTCTCTCCATCTTTTATAACCGTGACGAGCTCGGTGGTCGCCAGCGCTACCACGGGCAGGCCGATCTCCATGGCTTCGAGAACCGAGAGGGGAAGGCTAGTGTACCGAACCGGATTGAAGTAGAACCGGTACGCCTTCATCCTCTCGTGCACCTCGGCCTGCGGCAGGTCTCCAAGGCCGCCGGCCGAGAGGCTGTCGAAGCCGAAGAGGTCGAGCGGCACCGCCTCACGGGCACGCGCAAAGACGTCCTCGCCGACGACCCTCTTCCTGCGCGGCATGTCGTTCACCAGAGAGACGCCCTTCTCCAGCTGACCGGTGTAGGCGCCTTCTGGTGTCGCGGGCATGACGGCGTGGTCTATTACGCGGGTCGGGGTCCCCTGGCAGTCCCAGAAGAGGTCGTTGAAGTGGGTGACGTGCACGAGCAGGACACTAGGATCGTTTACGGGGTGGACCATCTGGTTTATCCGGCTCTGGGGGGTGTTGTGCTCCAGGTAGATCGTCGGCAGCGCCCTCTGCTCGGGCGTCAGGATTTCCCGAGCGTCCTCAAAGAGGTTTTTCTCGGTCTGGTAGACGATGAGATCCAGGTCCAGGTCCCGCACCTCTTCCGCCGGGACCTCGATGGTGTCCGCTGACCAATCATGGGACGCCCCGCGGCCGCCGTAGCCCTCGGGCTTGTCGGGTTTGGTGGGCAGGTAGAAGCGGTGTGGCGCCTGCACGAGGGTGTTCAGGTAGGAGCCGTGAATCTGCCAGATGAGTATGTTTAGGCTCATGCTGAGCGCTCCTGTTGTGCGCCGAGAGCCTCCACGCTCTGCAGAACCTCCTCGAATGGAATGTCGGAGATGAGATCTCCACGGAGGACGGTGTGCAGCCTCCGGTCCAGCGGCCCCCAGCGCTCGACGTCCGTAGTAGGACCGAAGAGGGTTACGCTCGGGGTACGAAGGGCGTAGGCGAGGTGGGCGGGCCCGGTGTCGTTCGAGACCACGACGCTTGCCCGCGCCACGAGTGCGATGAGCGTAGAGAGGTCTGTCTCCCCACCGAGGTCCAGAGAGCCGGCAGCTTTCTCGCTCACCCGACACGTGAGCTCTCTCTCCCCCACGCTCCCCGTTACCGCGACGGCGTAACCCCGGCGGGCCAGGCCCTCACTCACCCGTCCGAAGCCTTCCTCAGGCCAGCGCTTCTCGGGGATGGAGGCCCCGGGATGCACGAGGGCCAGCGGTCTGCGCCGCAGATGCGCGGGGAGCAGTGCCCGGGCTCGCTCGTCGTCCTCGGTGCGTATACGCAACTCCGGCTCGGGGCCCGCGGATGCTCCCCCGGCCATAAACGCGAGCAGGAGAAGCTTGCACGACTCGTGTGCCTCAGCATCCCAGGGAACCTCGACATCGAGGGTGGGAGCCGCCTCGTGTGCAAAACCGGCTACTCTGCGGGCACCGAACCGGACGACGAGCCGGGTCGAGATAGGACCCCGGCCGTGCATGTTCACGGCCAGGGCGAACTTTTCGGCCTGCACTCGCGCGAGAAATCCTTTTAGATTCCCTTTGTCTTCTCCTCCGTCGAGACCAGGGGCACCGGGGTAGGAGAGGAGGCGATCTACGTGGGGCAGGTGGGGGGCGAGCGCCCTCGCCCAGGGGAGGGAGACAAGTGTTATTTCCGCCCCCGGATACCCATGTCGGAGCGCCCGCAGTGCGCCCGTGGCGGCGACGAGGTCTCCGAGGTACAAACCGCGGAACACCACGAGCTTCTCCAACCTCACCGCAAAACTCCTGCTGCTGGTATGGAAGACGCGCGCAGCAACTGTAGGGCGGCTTCAACAACGCTCTGGGGGGCGATGCTGGTAAGGCACTCGTGGCCGATGGGGCAGACACGCTTGTAGCACGGGGCGCACGGGACCGGGTGGGTAATGAGGCGGCTGGGGGTACGCCACGGCCCCCACTGTTGCGGCGGGTTCGTCCCGGCAAAGACCGTCACGACCGGCCGCTTTAGGGCAGAGGCGACGTGGGTCGTTCCCGTGTTGTTCGTCACAACGACCGCCGCCCGCCCGACAAGCGCTGCGAAAGTGCCAAAGCTCGTCTCACCACCGACGGGTATCCCGGTGGAACCGGCGACCTGGTGGGTGAGATCCTCCTCGCCCGGACCACCGGTAACGAGTACCGGCAGACCGCTTTTCTCGGCCAGCTCTTCGACTACTGTCGAGTAACGTTCTGGGGGATAGAGCCTCGATGAGGCGCTCGCCCCTGGATGCACGAGGGCAAAGCTGGCGAAGCGTTCAATGCCGTGTCGTTCCAGTAGCTTTACGGCTACCTCGTCGTCCTCTTCGCGCGGGACGAGCACCATCTCCGGCTCGACCAGCGGGAAGCCCAGGAGGTTCGTTAGCTCCAGGCCGCGCGAGGTCTCGTGCTTGGGTGGCACGGTCTCCTCGTAGCGGTGGCGGTGGGTTAAGAGCGAGCCTGGGCCTTCGAAGGAGCCTGCAGCGCGCAGAGGGATACCGGCGAGGTAGCACAAGTAGGCCGCTGGCAGCGCCGACTGCTTGTAGGAGGTGAAGATTATCGCCGCGTCGAAGTCGCGCTCCCTGAGCGCCTCTACGGCGGCGAGCTCCCGTTCCGGGTCCTGTGGCAGCTGGAAATAGACGTCCTCGTTGGGGGCGCGGTAGAGGATCGTCTCGTCTATATCCGGATCTAAACACCCGATCTCGCAACCCGCGGGACCGGCCAGGAGCGCCAGGTGCGCCTCCGGGAGGGCTCGCCGGACGGCCCGGAAGGCCGGGGTCGTGAGCAGCACATCGCCCAGGTTGTCCAGCCGGACCAGGAGAATGCGCCGGAGGTCCTCGTGCTCCAGGTCCCCGAACACGAAGCGGACGTTCATGGCCGGACCCCGGCCGTGTCTGCCTCTGCAGACCTTATGTGCTCGATCGTGGCGGAGGCCGACCTGCCCGGGAGTAGCGGCAGGACGACTACCTCGCCACCCAACTCCTCGACGACAGACTCTTCGGGGAGACGCTCATCCGCGTGGTCTCCGCCCTTCACGTGCAGGTCCGGCTCGACGCGACGGATAAGAGCCTCCGGCGTGTCCTCGTCAAAGACGACGACGTGGTCCACGCACGGTAGCGCCTCCAGAAGCTCTACCCGGTCCTCTTCGAGCATCACCGGCCGCCCCGATCCTTTCACCCGGCGCGCTGAGGCGTCGGAGTTCACCCCGACGACGAGCATGTCCCCGAGCTTCCTGGCCTCCCGCAGCAGGAAGAGATGTCCCCGGTGCAAAAGGTCGAAGCACCCGTTCGTGAAGACAACCTTCCCGCCCGAGCGCCGCACCCGTTCGAGGTCCTCTTCAAGGCCCAACACCGGCCCCGATACCTCGAGGCTATCCTCCGGCAGTCGCTGTAGCAGCTCCCTAAAGCCTACCGGCGTAGTACCCGCCCGGGACACAGCGAGCGTCGCCGCCTCGATCCCGAGCCGCGCGGCCGTCCGCGGCGGGGCTCCGCCTCCCAAAGACAGTGCGAAGGCGGCGAGGAACGTGTCGCCCGCGCCATTGACGTCCGGGTTGGCCACCCGGCGGCCACGGAGTCGCATTGCGCCCGCGCTGTCCACGACCACGACCCCCTCCTCGGCGAGGGTTATCGTCAGGGTATGTACCCCTAAGGCATCTCGCAGAGCCTCTCCGACCGTTCCGACGTCTACCCAGCTCGGATCGGCCTCGACGCGAAGACCAAGGGTGCTCTGGGCTTCCAAATGGTTCGGGGCGGCCGCGGTGAGGTTTCTCCAACGCAGACGTAGCGGGTCTTTGGAGTCCAGAAGGACGCACCCGTGATCCGTAGCGGCCAGAGCGTCCGCCACCTCTTGAGTCACGCCGCCGCCGGAATAATCGGAGACCACGACGACCTCCGCGCTCTGTGCCAGGGCCGCCGCCCGCCCGGCGAACTCTACCTCCGCGGTGCCCATCAGCGGCTCCTTATCCCCGGAGTCCACGCGGGCAAGGGTCGCGTCGCCGGCAACGAGGCGTTTCTTCATGACCGTCGCGCGCCCGGAGAGACGGAAGACGTTGTCTGTTCGAACCCTGATCTGGTTCAGCCCTCTCAGGAGCTCGGCGCCGGAGGGGTCGTCGCCGACAACTCCGAGCAGCGTGACCTCGGCACCCAGGGCGGCAAGGTTTGCCGCCACGTTGGCCGCACCCCCCGGAGAGGACTCTTTGCGGACGTCCGTGACGACCGGGGCGGGGGTGTCGGGGGCGAGGCGCTCCGCCCGCCCTCTCTCGAAGACGTCCAGCATCACGTCGCCTATAACGAGGCACCGGCGTCCCTTGAAGCCGCGCACGAGCGCGGCGAGACCCGGCTCTCTCTTGTGGTTTTCCTCACTGTTCATAGACCATCACTGTTCATAGACTATGGCCGCGGTGTTCTGAGAGCCTGTAGCCTCCCCAGAGGCTTTGAGGATGTGGTGGACCGCTCCGGCGAAGTTCTCTACGTGGAAGTCCGGGGGCGTTGGGCTCGGTTCGGGGCCGACGAGGATGGTGCGCGCGCCGGCCCGGTGGCCGGCCTCGACGTCGTCCTTTATGTCGCCAACCATCCAGGAGGCGGAGAGGTTGACGGCGTGCTTGCGAGCGGCGCGGCGAAGCATCCCGGGAGCGGGCTTGCGGCAGGCACACTCAACGGCGTAGGGGGAGACCGTCCCTTCGGGATGGTGGGGACAGTACTCCAGGCCGTCCAGGGCGGCCCCGTGGGTGTCGAGCATTCTCTGGAGCTGGTGGTGCATACGGGCTACCTCCGCCTCGCCGAAGTATCCGCGGGCCACCCCGGACTGGTTCGAGACGAGCACGAGCCTATATCCAGCTTTACGTAGTCTGAGGAGGCCCTCGACCACACCGTCTAGAAGCTCGATCTCGTCGGGATCCGAGCCATAATGACGGTTGGCGATGAGCGTCCCATCCCGATCCAGAAAGACAGCCTTGTTTGGGAAGAGCGTCTCTTCGACGAGTCCGCAGATGGTGTGGGTGAGGACGAGGTGCCCGGCCTGGATGGTCGCGGTATCGAGAGCGGGTAGGACCACCGGTACATCCACGAGCGCCGCAAGGCGTCCGCCGCTTCCTCCGAGATAGCCTACGGTGCTCATGCCCTTCTCCCTGGCGGCGAGGACGGCCCGGACAACGTTCTCCGAGTCCCCACTCGTGGAGATGGCGACGAGGGCGTCGCCGGGATCTCCCAGGGCGTCGAGCTGGTGAGCGAAGGCGCCACAATAGCCGTAGTCGTTGGAGACCGCGGTGAGGGTGGCGGAGTTCGCGTCGAGGGCGAGGGCCGGCAGGGAGGCCCGGTTGCGCTCGAACCTGCCGACGAGCTCCGTGACGAGGTGCTGAGCCTCCGCCGCAGACCCGCCGTTGCCACAGGCAAGAACCTTGCCGCCATGCTCGTAGCAGGCGGAGATCACGGCCGCCGCCCTACCGGCGGTACCGGCGGGGAAGTTTGCGAGCATCTCGTATGCCCTGCGCGCCCACTCCCCGATCCGGTCCGTCGCGGCGCCGTTCTTGAATAGCTCTTTCATCGGTTTGTTTCCGAGGTGCCCGTCCGGCCGCGTCCCCCACGCATGATTACCCCCTACAATGACTCACCGCGAGCAGTGTAGCAGTTCTTCTTCTGCTCCTAAACTTCTCCTTCTCCTACCGTTCCTAAACTTCTACTACTCTTTACCCTGACTCTGATCGTAGTCTGACTTTGCCAGCGCGATGCAGGCCTTTGTTAAGGTTCGGCAAAGAAGGAGTAAAGGTATCCTTGCCATTTCGCAAGAGTGGCGCTCATCTCCGACAGAAGTTATGGTGGCTCAGTCCTTG
>JALZFP010000249.1 GCA_030861485.1 Actinomycetota bacterium
ACGGGTTGCGCGCCACTCTCTAGCAGGATATCTTTTCAGCGGCGAATCGCGGAGCGACTGGAAGGCGACGATGGTAAGGACAGCAACGACAATACACAACACATCAGGAGGCGGCCTCGTAGTCTCTTCGACCGGAACGGCCCCGAAAGAGAAGACGCAGCGCCGCATGTCCACGGAGCCACCCTACAAGGTCATCTTGCATAACGACGACTATACCCCGATGGACCACGTCGTCAAGGCGCTCCGCAAGGTCATTCCGCGGATGAACCTCAAGCGGGCGGTCTCCATCATGCTAGAGGCGCACACCAAGGGCAAAGCAGTTGCCACCAAGTGCCACAAGGAGCTCGCCGAGCTCTACCAGGAGGGCCTCAGAGCCGAGGGCCTCATCGCTACCATAGAGCCGGACTAGTTTGTTAGCTTGTTAACTTTTATCTTTACTGCCAGGCTGATTAGCTAACCACCTATCTGGCTCATCGTGCGGTTGCGAGCCTCTTCGGGGAGGGTGAGGCCGGCAGGTGGTTTGATACGCGCGGTGTGCCAGAGGACCTCGTGGATCGCGGGTATGGGGTCGGGCGAGCGGATCGCCTCCTTTACGGACACGTCCAGGTCGGTGAGGAGGCAAGGGTGGATCTTACCATCTGCCGTGAGACGGAGCCGCGAGCACCTGGCGCAGAAGGGCTCGGAGACGGGCGTTATGACGCCAAAGGTGCCCGGTGCTCCCTCGAACTTGAACTCGTCGGCGGGGGCCGCCGGGTCGTCGGGCTCTATCTCCGTGAGCTCCCCGAGCTCCTCTTGAGCCCGCTCCAGGATCTCCTTCCCCGAGACGAACAAGGAGCGGAAGCGCGAGCCGTCGGTGTCGCCGTTCAGGGGCATCAACTCAATAAAGCGGACGTGCATCGGGTATTCGAGCGTGAGCTTCGCCATCTCCGAGATCTCGTCGTCGTTTACCCCCCGCATGGCGACGGCGTTTATTTTGACGGGGGAGAGGGGAGTCTCCAAAGCCGCCATGATCGCGTTCCACACCTTCTCGAAGTGATTGCGGCGCGTTATAAAGGCGAACTTCTCGGGCTGCAAGGTGTCCAGGGAGATGTTGATCCTATCGAGCCCTGCTTCGACCAGTCCGTCGAGGTTTTCCTCCAGGAGAAACCCGTTCGTCGTCATGGTAACGTCCTCGAAGCCCAAAGCTTTGAGCCACCCGACGAATTTCACGACGCCCCTGCGCACCAGCGGCTCGCCTCCGGTAACGCGGACCTTCGTGACACCAAGCTGCAGGCAGGCCTCGGCGAAGGTGAGCATCTCCTCCAAGGTCAGGATGTGGCTCTTGTCCTTGAACTCGATGTTCTCGGGCATGCAGTACTGGCAGCGGAAGTTGCACCTGTCTGTCACCGAGATGCGCAGGTAGTCCATTTTGCGGTTGTAGCCGTCTGTAAGCTGTACCATGAGCACCTAATCTATGTAAGCTTTCCCGAATCCTATTGTACTCCCTAACACCGGCCACGACCGTTTTCTAGGGGTCTTCTATACAGGCCGCCGCGCGACACTATGGCGAGAGGAAGAGCCTCTAGTGGTCTCGACCCTCCTGTGGGCCGCGGCTTTAGCGGCGCCTTTCATGGCCGACGCCCTAGTTCTCTTTGGGGTTCTGGTGATGACGCTCGCGCAGTACGGGGTGGTGCGGATGCCGGACGCTTATACTAGGCAGCACGCTGCGAGCAAGATGGTCTTTCTCGGGGTGATTACGCTGCTTTTAGCCTCGGCGCTCCCGTGGGACAAGGACAGTGTCCTGCGGGTTACCTTGATCGCCGTCTTCCTCCTCCTGACTATACCCCGGTCTCGTTGCACATGGTCGGGCCGCTTATTTCAGGGGAGAGAGGATGCGCGCTTCTGAGTCTGCGGATACATCGAACCGTAACCCTGCGACCGCCGAGGCGGATCGCTAGGCCTTCTCGTACCCCCGGCAAGCGTCGCGATCTGCCTGGCGAGAGCATCCCAGCTCAAGTACTCCACGCTATTGCGGCGAACCGTCTCCCTGCATCCCTGTCGCTCTTCCTTGGGGAGGGAGAGGTAGTCGACCAGGGCCCGGGCGAGGTTCTCCCCGAAGTCGCCTTTGAGGCCGACCCGGAGGTCGACGGGGAGGCCGCGCCCGACGATAGCGCCCGCCTCCCTGAGGCCCGAGTGGTCCGCCACGAACGGGGGCACCGACGAAGCAGCGGCCTCAGCCGCCACGAGGCCAAAGGTTTCGGGGAAAATCGAGGGCACAACAGCGACCTCGCCGGCAGGCAAGAGGCGCGCGAGCTCGGCGTGGTAGAGTGGCCCCACGAACTCTATGGCCTCGGCCATCCCTTTAGCGTCGCGCAGGAGCGTCTCTGAGAGCGTAAAGTGCTCCATCTCCGAGGCGGGACCGCCCTCGAAGAGCCTCCCCCCTCTGGCGAGCAGCTCGACAACGCGCCGGTTGCCGGCGGAGAGGGCGAGGGCGAGGGCTTCGAGGCCCTCGCGGAGGGTGCCGTAACCGATAATAAGCAGGCGCGTTTCCGGCTCTTCTCGGCGCACCCGCGCGAAGGCCGAGAGCAGACAGTGGAAGCCCTTCGAGTGTATGAGCTTTCCGACGTAGAGGATCACCGGGGCGTCGCCGGAGATTAGGCTGCGTAGACGCTCCCCGGCGTCCGCGTCGTGGCACCGCGGTTCGTAGCGGCTCGAGACGGCTTTTAGCTCCCCGGCGAGATCCTCTGTGCTCCCCCGGTCGGAGAATCTGTCGAGGATCTCGCGCAGCCTCTCCACCTCTCCGGTACCGCGGCCGGGGCCTCCGACGAGGGAGCTGGTGACGCGGATGTCGAGGGCGTCGGGCCTAAAGCGGCCGGTGTCCACGCCGCCGGGGAGGGCGACGGTTCTCTTGTCCAGTTCAGGAAAGTATTCGGCAACGGTGCCAGCGCTGTGGTAGGAGAGGGCGATGACTTTCGTGGCCTCTGAGAGCCCCCGACGGGCGATCTGCATATAGAAGTCGCTCTGGCGGGCGACGTACTGGAGGGAGCTACCGTGGATGATGCTGGCGTACGCAGTGCCGGTGCCAGAAAGTGCTCGACGGGCTATCTCCGGCCCCGGTACGGCGTGGTTCGTAACAGCCACCGTTGCCCCCGAGTGGTCGAGCACGGTCCGCAACGCCGCGACGTTCTTCGACACGTAGTTCTCGAACTCCCACTCAGAGAGGCCCAGAAAGGTCTTCACCCGCCAGCCGGGGTAGTCGTCGTAGACGTAGACCGGGAGGAGGTCGCCTATCTCGGGCTG
>JALZFP010000258.1 GCA_030861485.1 Actinomycetota bacterium
GTCGGGGCCTCCGGCATGGTCAGCTCCGCCCACCCGCTTGCCACGCAAGCAGGGCTTGACATCCTCGCCCAGGGGGGCAACGCGTTCGACGCGGCGGTGGCGGTCGGCGCCGCTGTGGGCGTCGTGGAGCCGTATATGTCCGGCATTGGCGGCTACGGGACGATGGTCATCTACGACTCCGAAAAGGGCGAGACGCGGGTTCTAGATTCTCGCAGCAGGGCGCCCGCGACCCTTGATCCGGACGTGTTCCGTTCTCCAACGCCAAACTACTCAGAAAACCGGCGGAGCGCCAAAGCCGCCTCCACGCTTGGCGCAGCAAACGTGTGGGAAGCCCTGTCAAACGACTACGGCGAGCTTGAGTGGCGTCGCCTCTTCGACCCCGCCATCGAACTCGCTGATGGCGGATTTATCATCGGCGAACGCACCGCCTACTATGTCGGTAAAGAGTTCTCCGCGTTCCCCGAATACGCGAAGAGCTTTTACGGGAACAACGGAGCACCGCTAGGGGCGGGGGACCGTCTCGTGCAAAAGGACCTGGCGAGGTCTCTAGGCCTGATCGCCGAACAAGGCGCCGGGGTGGTAAATAGCGGCGAGTTAGGCCAGGCCATCGACGCTACCATGCGCGAGAACGGCGGCTTCTTGACCATCGACGATCTGCGTAACAGCCGCGCCGAATGGCGGGACCCTGTAAGCATCGACTACCAGGGCTACGAGGTGGTCACGGCGTCTCCCCCGATCAGTTCGTGGGGCGCGCTCCTCCGGCTGGGGATAATGAGCCAGTTCGATGTGACGGCGCCCGGCCACAACAGCGCCGACTACCTGCACAGGTACGCGGAGGTCACGAAGCGGGCATACGAGGCGCGCCTCAGGTACGACGGCGATCCGGAGGTAGATCCGGCCCCGCTGGACTCGCTGCTTTCGGAAAGATACTGGGCCGATATAGCCGCGAACATAAATCCTTCGCGAGCAACACCGTTCGAACCACCCGCAAACTTCTCTGACGAGGGCCTGCCTAAGGGGCAGGAACACACCACGCATTTCGTCGTGGCGGATCGAGAGGGGAACGTGGTCTCCGCGACGCAAACCCTGGGCAACCTTTTCGGAAGCAGGGTAATGCCGAGAGGGACGGGGATCTGGATCAACGACTCCCTCGCGTTTGCCCAGTTTGAACCGAAAGGGAACCCGCTGGACGCCTTTCCCGGCCGCAATAGGCTCGTCGGGGTCTGCCCGACCCTCGTCATGAGCGACGGAAGACCCTGGGTCGCGCTAGGAACCCTCGGCGGCCGCACCATCCCGCAAACTATGCCGCAGATGCTGATGAACCTGATCGACTTCCGAATGGACATCCAGCAGGCGATCTCCGCCCCGCGCATCAGTTTCGTGGAACCAGACATACTCGCGGTCGAGGGCAGCGTACCGGAGCCCGTTCGCAGCGAGCTGGCGACTAGGGGTCACAACATCAGCGTGGACGAGCTCAGATACGGCAACGAACGCGGAATTGGCAACGCGCACGGCCTGGCCATCGAATTCGATTCCGAAGGCAACCCGGTCCGATTTACAGGAGGAGCGGATCCGCGAGGCGAAGGGGTGGCGGCCGGATTTTGAGCGGCACCAGGAACGCAAACCATCTTATATAACCCTGCGCACCGGCTGGAGGTTACACCGTTGGCCTACCTCCTATCGGCGGTATGAGGGTGTATGCAAGCGAGCTTCCGAGAATTAGGGTTGTCGGAAGTTTGGTGAATAGAGCCAACCGCACAGTCCTAGCTACTAGCTAACCCGATGTACAAGTTTTTGAGGAGGGCAACCCATCCTACTAGTGTAGGTACCCGAAGTTAGACGGCTATTTCTTATCCCTTGGCAAAAGGGTAGCTACGAGCGAAGACGTTTTTTCATCTGGGGGATGCATGAACCTCGGCAAGACTAGAGCGCAGGAGCGTTCGGGCTGCCCACAGTAGGATTTCTTGGGCCTCCGATGTTTCGAGGGCGCAAACATCGCGCAACACGACGAGCGCCTCAATGCCCATGCACAGCGACAGCGCCGCTACTAGGCGCTGAAACTGCGGCTCCTCCAAGCGTCCTCGAACGGGTGCCAAGACCTGTTCTATCCAGCGGACTCGCCCTCCTCCCCGGAGCCTAGATGGTGCCGATTCGCCGCCACCATACTGCTCTTCTTGTGGGGACTGCTCCAGCGAGAGCCTAAGCATAGTACGAAACGCAGCCTCTTTGTCGACGATTCTTCCCTGAAGGGCCTCGATCAGCATCTCGAGTCGAGCTTCCGGATCCTCGAAAAGCGTATTATCGGCGAGTTCCTGATCTATGTCGGACCTCGTGCTTTCGAGCGCGGCCTCGAAGAGCAGGTACTCCTGCGTGGGGAAATAGCGGTAGGCCGTTGCCCGCGAGACGAGCGCCGCGTCCGCGACCTCCGCCACCGTTGGGCTCTGCCCCTGTTCCAGAAGCTCCACGGCAGCGGTCAGTATCGCCGAACGGGTGCGCCGCTTCTGGTTGATGCGTCCCTCCTGTTGCCACGCTTCGGTCATGGTTGCTCGCCCTTTCTCTTGACTATCGCTGATGTTTACTATACTCTGATCTCACCATGAGATTATAATCTCATAAACGATAGAGGTGGACAAGGAAAGGCACTAAGGAAGGAGGTGGTTCGAGGATGACGACCGAGCAGTCCCGGGCCAAACATGTCCAGACCGGGCAGGGGAAGACGTTTCGCGCCAGGGGCGACCTGTTCTTCTTCAAGGTCGTGGGGAACGATAACAACGGCGCCTTCTCGCTGTGCGAGGTCTGGAATGCGCCGCAAGGTGGGGTTCCTCCGCACATCGACCACCGAGACGATGAGGCGTTCTTCGTCGTAGAGGGAACGTACGCTTGTCGGCTGGGGGATCGCGATCTTACGTGTGGCCCCGGTGAGTCCTTCTTCGCACCGCGTGGTACGCCACATGCGTTCAAGAACGTGGGTGACACACAGGCGCGTATGCTGATCGTGCAATCGCCCGGTGGGGTCATCGAGAAATACCTGGAAGAGGCCTGGGAGACGATCGAGGATCCTTCGAATCCACCGCCGCCGATCGAGCCAGACTTCGAGAGGGTAGTGGCGGTGGCGCAAAAGTACGGCATCGAGGTGTTGCCTCCCGCGTAGGTCCTAGCTCAACCGTAGCAATTGGCTTGGTCAAGGTCGCCTAGAGGCGAACCTGGCACCTTCTTAGCCGAACCCCCGTCTAACGGTAGTCTCGTCCTCACGATTCGGGCGGCGAGCTAGACCTCCATAGCGTTGGGCGCCGATAAGCCATCAGCAAACACAGAGGTCTACCGTGTGGCAACCCCGGTTCTCACTCTCTTCATGCCCCCTAGGTTTCCGAGAAAGCCCAGTATTGGAAGCCCGGTTTCTGAGAGTGCAAGATTTTGCATACTGCAGGATGCTGCATAAATCAGGGGGGCTGGTTTCCGAGGAGAACCCTTCTCAAATTGTCAGGGACGTTGGTCTAGGTTTGGCCACTGCCTCACTTGGGAATCCTACAGGTAAGGATAGGTGCAAGAGGAGAGAGAAAATGTCTGTAGTGCTAGAGAAGCCAACACTAAAGAGAGAGGCACTACCGGCAGAAACAGGCATTGGCACTGCCCAACCGCCAACGCGCAACGTTGGCTTGTATTCGCGTTTCCTAGAGTTGCCGGTGCCGGTAGTACTCCTAACGCTGTGGGTAGTGGGGGCAGCGCTC
>JALZFP010000276.1 GCA_030861485.1 Actinomycetota bacterium
TCGAACCCGCGACCCTCACCATGGCAAGGTGATGCTCTACCAGCTGAGCTACTTCCGCCTTCTGAGGGAGTAATTTAGCACGGCCCTGAACGTCTTACAAGCGCCCTAATCAGCCGGTATCAAGGCGTAAGCGCCTCCTCATAGTAGCCTCGGAGGGTGGCGGTCGCGGCCCTCCAACTCCGGCCCTCGGCAACGTTTCGAGCCTCCCGGCTCATCCTCGAGCGCAGGCCGTCGTCGGAGAGGACGCGGCGGACGGCGACGGTCATGGTCTCCAGAGAGTAAGGCTCGTAGAGCAACCCGTTCGTGCCCTCGTCTACGATCTCATGAGAGGCGCCACTACGTGCCGCCACGACCGGCACACCGGAGGCGAGCGCCTCGATCATGGCCATCCCCAGAGTCTCCGTGGTCGAGGGGAAGACGAAGAGGTCGGACGAAGCGTAGGCCGCCGCCAGGTCATCACCCGTAAGCAGGCCCGTAAAGACCGTTGGCGTGTCGGCGAACTTCTTCTCCAGGTACTCACGGGCAGGTCCCTTGCCGACTATGGCGAGACGGGCGTCGGGGGCGGCTTTGAGGGTGGTCTTAAGACGCTCGATGCCCTTCTCGGGGGCGAGCCGGCCTACGTATAGGAGTATCTTCTTCTCTGGGTGACCGCCGGAGAGCTTGGCGCGCCACTCCTTCGTGGCCCTGCCGGGGTTGAAGAGGCGGGCGTCGACGCCCTGGGGCCAGAGGCGAAGCCATTTGATGCCTTCGCACCACAGGTAGTCGCGAGTCGCCTCGGAGGTACAGAGGTTGAGGCGCGCTCTGTTATGCCAGGTGCGTATCCAGTGTTTGGTCGCGTTCTCCAGAAACCCGAATCCATAGAAGCGCGCGTAGGCCGCGACGTTTGTGTGGTAGGAAGCCACAAGCGGTACCCTGTTGCGCCGGGCGTAGAACGCCCCGCCCGGTCCCAGGACAAACGGGTTGACCGCGTGGATTAAATCGGGCCTGAAACGGTTTAGCGCCCGCCCGATTCTGGGGTTGGGCGGACAGAGGCGAACCTCAGGATAAGGAGGGAACGGGATACCGAACACCCGGTATATCTGTGCACCAGCGTAGGTCTCTGATGCTCCGATCGGGTATCTGGGGGCGAAGACGAGTAGCTCATCCCCCATACCCTGCAACTCTTCAATAGTGTGTTTGAGTCGCGTCACAACCCCATCGGTCGCCGGCAGGAACGTCTCCGTGAAGAGAGCAATCCGCAAAGGCCTACTCCCAGCCTCTACCTCCCTTTTAACCAGCGCCAGTTCTCCTCTTCGCGGCTCCGGGCCGGTAGGTATAGAACCATAACGGTAGGTATAGAACCGTAAGTTGAGCGCGCAGACATCCACCAGCCACGAGAACGCGCATCCAGCCTCCCGACCTAGATTTTTACGGACCTTCCTTACCGGCTCGCCCGGTACTTAACCAATTTACTCCATGCCTAAAGGTTTATCATCACCTCTAGGGCCAATTCTTTGTTGCTCGTTACGAGAGGTTCTTGATAATCGCCTGCGTGAACTCTTTTGTTCCCGCCGAACCACCTAAATCCTTGGTCCGGTTCTCGGGGCTCTTGAGAGCTTCCTCTATCGCGGCCTGCATCCTGTCCGCGTCCTCGTGCAGGCCCATGTAGTCCAGCATGTTCTTGGCCGAGCGCAGGGTTGCGAGCGGGTTCGCCCGGTTCTGGCCAGCGTACTTAGGGGCAGAGCCGTGCACGGGCTCGAAGACGGCGAGCTCGTCCCCAATGTTGGCCCCCGGTGCTACCCCTAAACCCCCGGTCAAACCGGCGCACTCGTCGGAGAGGATGTCGCCATAGAGATTGGGGCAGACCAAGACGTCGTACTCGTTGGGACGTGTGATGAGCTGCATCGCCATGTTATCCACGATGCGGTCGTCTATCTCCTCGAAGTCGTTCTCGTAGTCTTCCGCCACCTCAAAGAAGACGTCTCGGAACATACCGTCAGTAAACTTCATGATATTCGCCTTGTGGACTACGGTAATGCGCTTACGCTCCCACTCCTTCGACTGCTCGAAGGCCAGGCGGCAGAGGCGCTCGGTCCCCTCGCGGGTGATAATCTTAATAGATTCCGCAGCGTGCTGGCCGACCATGTGCTCGATGCCGGCGTAGACATCCTCAGTGTTCTCGCGAAATGTGATGATGTCTATGTCCTCGAAGGGCATGTCGATACCCGGCATACTCAAGGCGGGACGGACGTTCGCATAGAGGTCCAACTCTTTCCGCAACGCCACGTTCACCGAGCGGAATCCGGCTCCTACAGGCGTCGTCAGGGGGCCCTTTATAGCGATCTTATTGCGCCGGATGGATTCGAGAACTGACTCAGGGAGCGGGGTACCCTCATCCTCCATCAC
>JALZFP010000297.1 GCA_030861485.1 Actinomycetota bacterium
CTGGTTACCGCCGGAGAGCTCCCCGACCGGCTGGTCGGGGCTCGCCGCCTTTATATCTAGCCGCGTCATGAACCGCTCGACGAGCTCGTCCTGCGCCTTTTTCGAGACGAATCCCCCGCGGGAGAGCTGCGGGAGGGCTGCGGCGATAATGTTCTCCCTGACCGATAGATCCGGGATGATCCCTTCGGCCTTGCGATCCTCGGGGAGAAAGGCCAGGCCGCTCTTGATGGCCGTACCCGGCGAGTCGGGGTTTACGTCCTTCCCGTCGACCTCCACGGAGCCCGACTCGAGTGGCTGAGCGCCGAAGATAGCCTTCGCGGTCTCTGTGCGGCCGGAGCCGAGAAGTCCGGCGAGCCCGACGACCTCGCCCCTGTGAACGTCGATGGAGACGCCTTGTGGGGCACGGTGAGCGGTGAGATCGTGCGCCTCCAGCACCGGCTCTCCGGCCCTGGCTTCCCGTGCTTCACGAGCAGCGGTGCCTTGTTCGACCTCGGGCACCTCCCGGCCGAGCATCGTCGCGATCAGCTCCAGCCTCGGCAGCTCCGCGAGTTTACCCTCGTGAACGACTTTGCCGTCGCGCAGCACGGTGACCCGTTCGCAGATCTCGTAGAGTTCTTCGAGCCGGTGGCTCACGTACACAACACCCACACCATCCTCTCGCAGCTGCCGGATCACCCTGAAGAGAGTCTCCACTTCGTGTGCCTCGAGCGACGAGGTCGGCTCGTCCATAATTACCACCCGGGCCTCCAGCGAGACCGCCTTAACGATCGCGACCATCTGCTGGACCCCTATACCGAGTGAACGCACCGGCGCGCTGACGTCGGCCTCTACCCCGTAGCGCTCGAGGAGCTCCGCGGCCTCCCGCTTCATGCGACCCGTGTCGGTGAGGCCCAAACTGGTGCGGGGCTCGCGCCCGAGGAAGAGGTTTTGCGCGACGCTGCGCAGCGGGATCAGGTTTATCTCTTGGTAGATGGTGCTGATCCCCGCCTCCTGCGCCTCCCGTGGGCTGGCGAAAGACACCACCTCGCCGTCGAAGAGGACCCGGCCCGTATCGGGACGGTAGACGCCGGTTATTACCTTGATTAGGGTCGACTTACCCGCCCCGTTTTCGCCGACGAGTGCGTGCACCTCGCCGGCGCGGAGCCGGAAGGAGACGTTGTCGAGGGCGAGGACGCCGGGGAACCTCTTGGTCACCTCCCGGACCTCGAGAATCGAGGTTTCTTGTTCGCTCATTCTTAGCCTCCTCTCCCTAGTAGGCCGAGTCTATAAACTCGGCGGCGTTGCTCTTGTCGAACAGGTGATCCTGGACCGTGATCTTCGTCGGGACCGGTTCGCCGTTCAGGAACCGCCGAGCGGTATCGAAGGCGAGGGGGCCGAAGCGTGGATTGGTTTCCACGGTGGCGCCGAGATCACCGTCGATGATTGCCTGCAGGGCGTCCCTGGTGCCGTCGACCGACACGACGGTGACGTCCTCGCCCGGTTTGCGCCCGGCGTCCTTGAGGGCCTGGATGGCCCCGATAGCCATCTCGTCGTTGTGTGCGTAGACCGCGTCAAGGTCTGGGTTCCCCCCTAAGATCTGCTCCATCACGTTCTGGCCTTCGGCACGGTTGAAGTTGCCGCTCTGGGAAGCGACCATCTCCATGCCTGGGTTCTCGTCGATGACCTTCTTGAAGCCCTCGCCCCGGTCGGCGGTGACTGACGCCCCGACCGTGCCCTGCAGCTCGGCGATCTTGGCGCTACCGTTCGTGGCCTCTACCAGCCACTCGGCTGCTCGCTCGCCCTGTTGGACGAAGTTCGAACCCATAAAGCTTATGTAATCTTCGCAGATTTGGGCGTTCGCCTCGCGGTCGACGAGGAAAATCGGTACGCCCGCTTCGCGGGCAGACTCCAGCGCGGGCTCCAGCCCTTGCTCCTCGCGCGGAGGGATAAAGAGGACGTCGACGCCCTGGGCAACCATGTCTTCGATGTCCGAGACCTGTTTGGGGGTGTTGGACTGAGCATCGGTGATTATAAGCTCGACCCCGTTCTCTCTGGCCGCGTTCCTCATCGATTCGGTCTGCGCAATCCGCCAGGGGTTGTTGTTCTCTGTCTGAGCAAACCCGAACGTGGCGTTG
Source organism: Actinomycetota bacterium (assembly GCA_030861485.1). GTDB lineage: Bacteria > Actinomycetota > Rubrobacteria > Rubrobacterales > Rubrobacteraceae > Rubrobacter_F. The sequence continues at coordinate 2,115 of JALZFP010000297.1, forward strand.
TCGAAGTTCAGTTTCGGGGGCTGGACGTTGCAGTAATCGGCGTCGGAGGACACCTCCCAATCCTGCTGGCCTTCCGGGCCCACATCCGACACTGCCCTGTTGACGAGGTTCGCCCCAGGAGGCGTGCACGCCGCCGCGAGCAGCGCCAAGGCCACGAGGGCCAACAAACTTCCAGTTGGTCTTGCCTTCATCTTCCTCCCTCGCCGTAGTACTGCCATCGACGCCTCATCTCGTCCTACCGCCTTGTGTAGGCTCAACGTTGCTTTTATCTACTCACGCCATACTTCCCTCGATCCGTACGTCTGCCTTGCTTTCCCTCTTGCGCACCTAGGAGACCTCGGTGGTTCGAGGCTCCGCGATGGCGTATCGGCGCAGGGTCTCGTGGTCCAGGCGAACACCCAACCCTGAACCGGTCGGGACGGTGACGACCCCACGCTTGTTTGGTGTGATCGGGTCTTCGAGAAGTTCGGTTCGCAGGGCGTTGGGGTTCTGATCAAACTCCAGGAGGTAAGAGTTGGGCAGCGAGGCGATAAAGTGGAGGTTCGCTACCAGGCTCACCGCGGTCGAGAAGACGTGGGGCACACAGGGCAGGCCTGCGGACGCGGCCAGCGCCGCGATCCGGCGGCATGGGGTGATACCGCCAGACCAGATGACGTCGGGTTGCACTATGTCCACGGCTCGCGCCTCTATGTAGTCTCTGAAACCGGCGAGCCCGGTCCGGGTCTCGTAACCGGCGATAGGCACGTCGAGAGAGGCCGCCAGCGCCGCACTTCCTGCCAGATCGTCGGTTGGTACCGGTTCCTCGAACCAGTGAATGCCGAGCCGCTCGAACTCCCGCCCGGCCTCTTGCGCGGTCGGTTTCGTCCACGCGTTGTTGGCATCGACCATGACGTGCACCTCGTCGCCGACCGCTTTGCGCAC
>JALZFP010000052.1 GCA_030861485.1 Actinomycetota bacterium
GTGGAGAGGTAGCGTGCTCCCCAAAGCTCTAGATGCACGACCGTTGGTAGTCACGAAAGCATAGAACTTGGCGAAGCAGGGAATACCGTTACCAGTTGTTTGCAAGCGAGAGCGAATAGGAGCAGTAGACTTTATGGCAAAGGGTGAAGGTCGAACCTTTACGATAAACACGAACAAGGATCCCCAGACGTTGGTGGAGGAGGCCAGGCAGGCAGCAGAGGAGAACAATGCTACGTTTAAGGGGGACACCAGCTCGGGAAGCTTTTCCGGTAAGGGCGTTGAAGGCAGCTACGAAGTAGAGGGTAGTTCCGTGCACGTCACCGTAACCGACAAGCCCCGTTTGGCATCCTGGTCCAAGGTAGAGTCCAAGCTACAAGAGTTCTTCAACTGAACCGTCCGTAACAGCTTAGTAACATATAAGCACGGTGGACAAAGAGGGAACCAAAACGAGGGCCTGAAGTCTTCTTCTGAGACTCTGGCGGCTGTGTAAGACGCTGACCATAAGGACCAAGATAGGAGGACGTTGTGGCAGAGGACGGACACTCACTCACAGAATGGCTCGATCAGTACGTAGCGGTGATCGTCTCCGGCGAGCAGGCAGTCCGGGTCGTCGCACGCCTCGCGGGAATCAGCGACTGGGGCGCCAGCCTGGCGGTCCCACTCGACGACGAAAGCGAAGGTACGGAGACGACGGTATTCTATCCTTGGCATCGCGTGGAATCTGTGCGGCTCGCACGCGAAGACGAGCGGCCTAGCTAACCATTATGAGCTCCTCCTAGAACTCGAAGCTACGACAATGTAGCCGAATAAGGGACAGGCACTGCGCTCTTCCCCTGCGCAAACCATCTCGGTAGGAGACGGCGCAGAAACGACCCACCCGAAAGCGGCCGACCGGAGGCTTCGATGAGCAAAGAGCGAGAAGTCTAAATCTGATTGTCGCCTCTTAGCCTCTTAGGTTTCTCGACCTTCCAGGTTGTTCGTATCAACAAACTCTGTTAAGGCAACGGCCGCTCCCCTGCCGCAATCTCTTTAGGCCTTTTGTTGCAACGGCCAGGGTGAGCGAGTACACTTCCATGGGTGGGCGATAAGCCCTGTAAGGAGCGCGGAAGAAGGAGGCTTGCGAGATGCTAGACGAGCGGCGCCAGCGGATAGAAGAGCGGCGCCAGCAACTGCGCGAGCGAATGGGTCAGCGCCGCCAGGCGATGGAGGAGCGTCGGCAGGCACAAGAGCAGCGAAGGTTTGACAAGCTAGAAGAGCGGCGTGCGCGGCTGGACGAGAGGCGTGCGCGGCTAGAAGAGCGGCGCCAGCGCCTGCGAGAGTGGAAAGATCAGCCCCGCTAGCAAGTCAATCAGCGGCTAGATAAGTTAGAAGAGCAGCGCTCGACGAGCGCGTTGGAAGAGCCTCGATCACCAGCCGATGGGCTGGCTTGCAGAGACAGGGTGAAGAGACTACCCGTGTCCGGTAGGTGTAACCTACCAAAGCGAGGCTGCGCCGGGCTCCACTAGATGGCAACATTCAAGGGTGCGTTGGCAAAGCTGGGTGTCCGAAGGAGTAGGCATGGAACCCGAGTCGTGGGTGGGTCAGCAAGTATCGGTATACATCGATGCGAGGGGGAGCGAGGATGCAAAGACTATCGGGGTGCTCGAGCTCATAGATGACACGGGGGTGGTTATCGAAGAGGACGAGGAGGTAATAGCTTACTATCCTTGGAGATCCATCTTGGCGATCAAGGTTGGCGAGCCCGAGGAGCCGAGCCGGGGAAGGGCTATCCGTGGGCGACGAGACCGACAAATCGAAGGTGCTGAAGAAGAGCCAAGGGCAAGAAGTGGTCCCCAAGGACCTACAGGACCGAGCCGTAGGCCTCGAGGGCCCTCAGGGCCCTCGCGCAGACCAGAAGGCCCCCGAGGACCAGGAAGACGCTGAGGTAGCACACACCTCCCTTCTGAGCGTAAAGGGTGCCATTCTCCTGAGAAAGGGCCCCGAAGTCCTGAAGAAAAGGCTGAGGCGCTTTGCGTTAACGTCAGCTTATTAGCACCGGTCTCTTCGCTCCTTGAGCGGTTTTCTCGGTTGGAATTACTTACCCCTGCGCGGCGTTGATCACCTCCGTGCGATTATGTGCCCCCAACCTTTGGAGCTACCATTCGGGAGTGGTGCAGGCCAAGCTGCTCGGCCGTGCGCCTAGAGCCCCTTTCGCAACCTTCGGTTCTTCTTAGCTCGTCTCAGTGCTGGATTCTGAGCGCCCTCCTTCTTCGAGGACCTCTTCCTCTTTAACCTCCTCCTTTTGCGGGGGGAGCCGCAGGTCCAGTAGGCTCCCGTCTGGGCCGAGCTTAAGGTGGATGAGTGCCCCCCTCTGCTCCTTCACGGTGCGCACCGTCTGTCCCTCTTCGTTGGTGTACTCCTCCTCGGTGGGCAAGTCGTTGACCGTGCCCACTATCTCCTCGTTTACCGGCTCGCCGGACTCGTCTAAGGTCGTCTCGATTATGTCCCCCGACTCGTCCACCGTTCGCTGAACGGTCTGGCCCGCCTCCTCATCGGTGTCCTCGCTCAGGAGATGCATGCCCGGGACAAGGCTTCGCGCCGTCCGACCAACCTTTCCTACTGCCTTCCCAACCCCTTGAGTCGCCCGTCCTACGACTCCTTGGGCTTGCCCCGTCTCCTCTTGTACCTCTTCCTCCGCGTCTTGTTGTTCCTGCCCAGCCTCCTCTCCGGCGGCTTCCTCGGCGGCTTCGTGCTCCTGCTCGGTCATCTCTCCTCCTCCTGCAACGTCTTGGGCCTGCCCAGCGGCATCTCCCGTCGTGTCCTGCACTCCCTGCGCGGCTTGACCTACCGTTTTCTGGGCTTGGTCCGACGCCTCCTCCCCCTCCTGCCCCACGCTCTGCTGGGCCTCTTGCGCTATCTGGTTGACCGCGTCTTCTACACCGTGCTGTTGGGCGAACTCGTCGAGAGAACTCTCTAGGGCCTCGTAGGAGGCGAGTAGCGCCTTGAGCTGCGCCCGCGCGTCTTCCTGGGAGTCGGGAAGCTGCTCGAGCATTTCCTTAAGTTGGGAGCTGTCGTTCTCCAGCTGGTTCTTGAGCGAGCCGAGCGAGTTCCCATAGAAGTCTTGTGCGCTCTTTAGCACCTGCTCCTGGATGGTTTGGGTCAGGTTCGGTATACCTTCGGTCACTTTCCCTCCTTCTGCAAAGCAGGCCCAGGTTACAAGCCGCGATCCTTGTTGTCTACAGTGTCTTTGCCGCCCACACCGCCACACCTCCTTCAAGTAGCGCCGTAGTTGCCCGTGCGAAAGGGGGACTGCTTACGGAGGGCACGATGGAACTTGGCTTTGCGCACGGTCCCTTACGCGCCCTCGGTGAGATCCCCTTCCGAAGCGGGATCCGACGTGTTGCCAACCACGGCCTCGTCCAGCACCTAGTCACTCTCGTTCAGGGTACGCTCGACGACACTCCTCATCTCATCCATGCCGCATTGCACCCTCCAGCAGCACGTTGGGTTCATCGCTGCAAGCATTCTGCCGCTCGACCTGCGATAGCTGATGGCCTTCGTACTCTCGCGGGCGGCGGTCATTTCCCCATCTATCGACTACCGTTGTTGTCGACCGACCGTTCGTCGAGTTCGTTTAAGGGGTCTGTCATGAGCTCTAAGTCGCTCTTTACCTCCCTTATTGCCCGTAAAGCGGCGTTAAGCTCCTCGGCCTCTTCGGCCTCCTCGAGGGTAGCTAGGGCACGTTCCTGAAGATCGCGCACTTGGTCGAGGAGATCGTCACCAAGAGCATCCTCTTCAGCTTCTTTGGTTTCAGCCTCTTTGGCTTCAGCCTCTTTGGCTTCAGC
>JALZFP010000326.1 GCA_030861485.1 Actinomycetota bacterium
GCGAGACCCTGACAGATGCGCAATACAAAGAGCGCTACCGCAGCCCAGATCCCTATGGTGGAGTAGGTCGGCAAAAGGCCCACGAGCGTCGTCGCAATGCCCATCAACAGCAGCGCGATTACTAGGGTCCTTTTACGGCCGAGCCTGTCTCCAAAATGACCGAAGAGCACACCGCCTACCGGCCGGGCAAAGAAGCCAACAGCCGCCGTGCTGAACGAGGCCAGCACCCCGGCTACCGGGTCGATGTCCGCCGGGAAGAACAGTGCTGGGAAGACCAGGGCCGCCGCCGTCAAGTAGATAAAAAAGTCGTACCACTCGATTGAACTAGCCGCACAAGCCGCTAAGAGCACCTTCCTTATGGTGGCTGGACTGGCCGCCGCAGCCCCTGAGCTAGAGCTGGTCATGTATGCATACCTCCATCACGCCTTTTCTTATGGGCCAAAGCCAATGGGCGTTAGCCCCTAACGATCTCGAAAAGTACCTATTGAAGCCATCCGATAAGGAGCCCCTTTCCCTAAAGTTCTCCTCTTATTCCTTTTATATAACCCTCCCAACAGGGTAAGTAAACATGAGCAGCGCTCGCGGCGCTCGCTCCAGAATTAGCCAGGAATATCCCCTGTCACTCCTCTTCTCTTAGGCTCCTATTTATGAGCTCTCTCTTCCCTGCTTCGAAGCGTACCTGATCCCGCAAGCCGCGTAAACCGGTCGTCGACTCGAGTCCTGCCAACCCGCTCGCGTGGTCGTCGGGGGGGTGCTAGAGTTAGCCCCGCGGCGCGAAGGGGCCGCCGGAGGAGGGCTAGGAGAAGGAGGATCCGTTGCAACCGTTGGTAGCCGACGTGACCCGGTCTTTAGGGACCGATTACTACCTCGTCGAGGAGCTCCTGACGGACGAGGAGCGCGAGGTACGGGACAAGGTCCGCGCCTTCGCCGACCGGGAGGTCATCCCGATAATCAACGACTACTGGGATAAGGCCCAGTTCCCGTTCGAGCTGGTTCCCAAGATCGCCGAGCTAAACATCGCGGGCACCACGATAAAGGGCTACGGCTGCCCGGGGATAAGCCACGTGGCCGCCGGTCTTGTGGCCGTAGAGATGGCAAGAGGTGACGGCAGCCTCAATACCTTCTTCGGGGTCCACTCGGGGCTTGCGATGAGCGCCATCGAGATGCTGGGTAGCGAGGAGCAGAAAGAGAAGTGGCTCCCGCCGATGGCGCGGATGGAGAAGCTCGGGGCCTTCGGCCTCACCGAGGCCGCGCACGGCTCCGACGCTGTCAGGCTGGAGACGACGGCCCGCCGCGAAGGCGATGAGTACGTTTTAGACGGGGAGAAGCGTTGGATCGGCAACGCCTCCTTCGCCGACGTGACCGTTATCTGGGCCCGCGACGAAGAAGACGAGAGCGTCAAAGGCTTCCTCGTCGAGAAGGGCGCGGAGGGCTTTTCCACCGAGATCATCACCGGTAAGATGGGCAAGCGCGCCGTCTGGCAGCCGGACATCAGGCTCGAAGGCGTGCGCGTTCCCGCCGAGAACAAGCTGGGCAACGCCGACTCTTTCAAGGACACCGCCAAAGTCCTCACCGCCACGCGGGCGATGGTCGCGTGGGAGGCGATAGGACACGCGGTGGCCTCCTACGAGGCGGCCGTCACCTACGCCAAAGAGAGGGTGCAGTTCGGCAAGCCGATAGCAAGCTTCCAGATCATCCAGAACAAGCTGGCGAACATGCTCGCCGAGATCACGAGCATGCAGCTGCTGTGCCTGAGGCTCTCCCAGCTTCAGGAGGCGGGCAAGATGACCGGCGGGATGGCTTCCCTGGCGAAGATGAACAACGCCCGCAAGGCCAAGCAGGTCTGCTCCGACGCGCGGGACATCATGGGCGGCAACGGCGTCCTTTTGGAGTACCACGTGGCGCGGCACCTCTCCGACATGGAGATCGTCTACACCTACGAGGGCACCGACACCATCCAGTCCCTAATCGTGGGACGCGAGATTACCGGCATAGGAGCGTTCGTCTAGACGAACGTCTAGACGTTCGTCTAGAAAGAAAGGAAGGTGCAATGAAAGCGGTAGTACTGCACGAACTCGAGGGGCCTGAGAGCCTGCGCTACGAGGACGTTGAGGATCCGGAGCCGGGCTCTGGCGAAGTAGTCGTTCGCCTGCGCAACGCGGCGCTCAACCGCCGCGACGTCTTCGTCACCCAGGGCATGTACCCGGGCGCGAAGCCCGACGCCCTGCCGATTATCCTCGGCTCTGACGGCTCCGGCGAGGTCGCCGCGAAGGGCGACGGCGCCGAGGGGCCGGACGAGGAGACCGAGGTGGTCATCAACCCGGCGCTCTTCTGGGGGGACAACCCGAAGGTACCGGGCAAGGAATACCGCATCCTCGGGTTACCGGACAACGGCACCTACGCCCAGCTCGTCAAGGTGCCAGCGGATCACGTCTTCCCCAAGCCCTCGCACCTCTCGCACGAGGAAGCGGCCGCCATCCCGCTCGGCGCCCTGACCGCCTACCGGGCGCTCTTTACCCGCGGGCAGCTACAAGAGGGCGAGACGGTCCTCGTGCCCGGCATCGGTGGCGGCGTGGCGACGTTCGTCGTTCAGATGGCGAGCGCGGCGGGCGCCACGGTCTTTGTGACCTCGGGCAGCGACGAGAAGATAGAGCGCGCCAAGGAGATCGGGGCCGAGGGCGGCGTAAACTACAACTCCGAGGACTGGTCGAAAGAGCTAAAGAGCATGACCGGAGGCGTAGACCTCTCGGTGGACTCAATCGGCGGCGAGGTCTTCAACACCCTGATCCAACTGGCAAAACCCGGTAGCCGCATCGTTATATTCGGGGCTACCGCAGGACCGGCGCAGAAAGCTATGACCATCAGCATCGCCCTCAAGAACCTCGACGTCTTCGGCACCGCGATGGGTACCACCCAGGAGTTCGGGGATATGCTGCAGTTCTACGAGGAGCACGAGCTGCACCCGATCATCAACGAGACCTTTCCCCTCGAAGAGGCCACCACCGCCCAGCAGCACATGGAGGAGGGCAAGGGGATCGGAAAGATAGTTCTTACCATTCCTGCCTAGCGTCGACCGTCTTGCGGTTAAAGAACGCGAGGTGCGGCAGGCGTTGCGCTGGGCGCCGATGTAAGTGTCTCTCAAGATAACAACCCTCGAGCGGAGGCCCAAACTCGCGGAGCAGGTGGGCCGGCTGGCCGAAGAGGGCTGGCCCACCTTTCTGCTGCACGGCGACACGAAACACTGGGACAGGCTCTTCGACGACTTCGCGGAGTACCAGATCCTCTTCCTCGAGCCTGCCGAGGAGGTAATCGCGGTCGGACACACCGGCCCCCTTGTCTGGGACGGCACCCCGCAAGGCCTGCCGGCCACGATGAGCGAGCTCCTGGAGCGCGCGTTGCGCGCCCACCACGACCGGAGCCCCCCGAACACGCTCTCGGCCCTCGCCGCCATCGTAACGAGGAGCCACCAGAGGCGCGGTCTGAGCGCGGAGATCCTGCGCGCCATGCGTTCGCTGGCAGCCGAACGCGGCATGCACTCTCTCGTCGCCCCCGTACGCCCCACCCTGAAAAGTTCGTACCCGCTGACACGCTTTGAGGACTACGTCGGGTGGAAACGGGACGACGGGTCGCCCTTCGACCCCTGGCTCCGGGTCCACTGGAGGCTCGGCGCCGAGTCTCTTAAGGTCGCGCCCGCAACGGTAACCGTCACCGGAACCGCATCCGAGTGGGAGGAGTGGACGGGCATGAGCTTCCCGGAGAGCGGCGAGTACGTCGTTCCCGGCGCTCTGCAGCCCATCACTATAGATCAGGAAGGTGGCGTTGGACGCTACGAAGATCCCAACGTCTGGATGCTGCACGAGCTCACGGCAGAGAGCGTGTAGGGCAGTCTTCCTATCGCTCGCCAGGTAGAGTGTAGCCCCCTCGCCCCCGGCATCTACTTTCTCGATGTCGCTGGTCATGGAGCGTTAGATGGCGGAGAATTAACCACCCTGTACTGGGCGCCCATCTCCCGAGCCTTCTCGGGTGTCGCGTCAGAGTCATCGACCTGTATACCGAGGTGGTGGTCTTGTGGTGCGGGGCCCTCGCTCCGGAAGAGGTGCAAGTGCTACTCACCGGTGAGTAGGCAGCGTACCGGGAAGGGGGCCTGGAGCGGGGATCTGCTCCATCCCGAAAAGGGCTCTGTAGAAGGGCACCGAATCGTCGAGGTCGTGGGCGTAGAGGCTTACGTGGGTAGGGGTTCTCACTAACTCCCACCTCTGCCCGGTAGCCTGGTTGTCCCTCCCAAGCTACCGGGCCTCTTTCTTGCTACCGTTCCCCAGTAGTATGGCAATGATCGTCTTTTTCTTGGTAGCCGTTCTGATGGTCGTAACCCTCGTAGGGCTGCTGCTCTGGTGCTTCTTTCTCAGGGGGAGCTGAGCGTAGAGATACGTTAGGGAGTCAGCGAGCGCCGAGGGGTGCAGCGCCGTCGTTGGGACCTGCGGCGACGCCTGGGCAGCAGGGTCCTCAGGTAAGCAGCAACGACTGCTAAACGTCTTAAATCTTCGTCGACGCGCCGACGCTCCTCTTCGAGTGCGTCGAGTACCTCATCGAACCGCTGGCGCTTATCCCCCATGCCCGTAGGTTCTCAGATGAGGCGAGGGATAGCAAGGGGTAGCAAGCCTCGTCTGCTTCTCGTACCGCCCTACTCACCGCGTTGCCTAGAAGGCTTATCTCGAAAACCCTTATTCAGCGAGGCGAAACCTTATCCAACAGGGCCGGGCAAAGGGTCGTTGCTAGAGCCCTAAAGGGGCGTGGAGGGCAACACAACATGTAGCAGGGTTGGATAGATATGCAGCTCACCTAGGCTGCGGCAAGGGCGCATTAAGGAGCTAAGCTATCCTCAGCTTCACCTCGGGGGCTCACTTAGCCAAAGAGGCGCGGAGGTGCAGCTCGGATTGGTTTGTACTTTCGTGCCTATAGGGTTGCCTGAACGAGATGTGCTCAGCTCCCCGGCAAAGGGGAGGGCCGAGGCTGCTGACCTCGATCCTCGTACCCTTGCGGTGTCCAGGGAGAAACCTCCACGGGGCAGGCCACTGTCCTCAACCGACCGTTGTAGGCAAACTGCAGGAACATTCGGTAGCGGCCTCCTACGCTGGGAAACATGGAATGGAATGAGACCGCGCTCTCGGTCATCCTTTCAGGAGGTGAGCCACCCGGAAGGGGTCCGAGGAGACCACGGGGGCGGAGTAGAGCTCCATCGCCCCTATGTCCGAGGTACGGTTCGAGGGATCGCCGCGGTCTATAACCCGGATCACCACCGGAAACCGCGACCAGTCCTCCTCGGTGGGAGAAGCCGGTGGCATGTAGAAGGCTACGTTGAAGGAAGAGACGCCCAGATCCTTTGTGTAGCGCGAGAGGACACCGTTGAGGAGACGGCGCAGAGGCTCCCCGAGATCCGGGCCGAGAAGCACGACCTCTTTCTCCTTTATGGGCGTGAGGCTAACAAAGCCACGAACCTCCGAAGAACCAGGGAGCGCGAGCCCCAAAGACTCGTGCGTCAGGTAGAGATCCGAGAAGTAGTCTGAGCCGTGGGTGTCTCTGTACCCCAGTGCCGCCCGGCGGAGATGCTCTATCTTCGGGTAGTGTGCGCCTCTAGCAGCGGTCGTCTGCATGTGGCCGTGGACCACGGAGCTGCCAGCTCGCCAGAGGCAGTTCCACATTAAGAACGGGTACTTCACCTCCGGGTCGGTCTCCCGGGCCTTCTCCAACCACTCAAGGGCCACGGAGACGTAGTCATCCACCTTCTCCGGGGTAAAGTCGAGGGGGTCGTGGTCATCGAAGATGACGAGGCCATGGAAGCCATCGTACTTGGCGACATTCGAGGCCGTAGTCGAATGGGAACCCCGGACGCGGCCGAAGACGTCCGCTGGTGTCCTCTCCTCAGGCGCGCAGAACGGGTCCCCCTTGGTGCGCTCGATCTCACGTTGCAGGTCAGGCGTGGCCTCCTGGGCATCAAAGGGGCGCGAGGCGCGCAGCTCGTTAAAGAGGGCGCCTTCGAGGGTCACACGGTTGGTGACCCGTACTATCCTCTGCTCCTGCACGGTGCGGACGGAGCCGAAGGTCTTCTCCACCCAGCCGACCATCTCCTCCGGCACCACAAGGCGGCCGGTGGTGGGGATCACCTCGAAGAGGCGGTCGACGAGTTCCCGATTTTCGGGGGGCAGTCCCTTTATCAGTGCGACGAGGTCCGTTATCCTCCGCCCAGAGAGAGCCTCGCCGCCGGCGCTCAAGCCGCTCCTTCGGCGTCTTGCAGGAGGAGGCCCCACAGGTCTCGATAAACGTCCAGAACCAGCCGTTTGCAGCCCTCCGGGAGTTCATCAAAGGAGATCTCACACCCCATCCGGTTGCAGGGTGGTCGGCTGCGGCGCAGGGCGTAGCTCCCCTCGGGAGCGAGCGGTTCTTCGCCCATGCAGAGGTAGGGGTACTCTCCGGGCTTCTTCAGGTGGAAGAGCCCTGTAAACACCGCGGTGTAGCGTTCGGCGGTCACGCCGCCGTCATCGTACAGTCAGACGTAGCAGGGAACACCATCCGGCAAGAGGCGTTCGCGTCTATCTCTAAAGCTCACGCTCGTATTGTACGCCCGGACTTCGGGTGCAGAGGGAAGTGCCGGCGTTCCGGCGGACAGGAGCGACCATCGGCTACCCTTTCTCGGCTAACTGGGGGCGGGTGCCCTTTGCAGAGGATCGCCTTCGCCGATGATACCGTCGGTGAGGATGTGCGCGCGTAATCCTCCCTTCCGGATCAGGGGCCCCAGCACGGGTTTGCCGGTCAACTCCACGAGGTACAGACACGGCTCGCAAAGACGCACCCCTTCGCACAGCACATCACCGACATAGAAACGCTCGCCGACCAGCTCGTTGAGGCGCACGCCCCGGGTGGCGATGTTCCGGCGGCTCTCGGCGGCCGTTAGCTTGATACCGGCCCGGGCGGCCAGCGCCTCCAGGACCTCCGCCTCTATCAACGTAACGTGGCGGCCTTCGTCAGCGTACGCGCGCCCGGAATAGCGACCCGTACCGAGCAGGTAACGGTCCCCCTCCAACCCTTCGCCGGCGATCGCCCGCACCCGCTCTACGCGACACATCGGGGCGCGCTCTTTCTCGGTTACGTGGATGCACTCTACCCATCCGAGGGATCCGTGGGCATTGTTCAACTCTATCGCTTCTACCGTGCTCACCTCACCTACCGGCCTTGGACGTAGAGAGGGACCGGACTTCTCCGGCCCCTCTCCCGCTTGTAGCTTGCTGCTGACCGTCTACTTGAGCAGCGGACCCTTCTCGTCGGCGAGCTCCGTGCGGGGGTCAAAGTCCGAGTCGTTGTTGATGGCGAACTGGGACTCCTCGGTAGAGCCGGTGAGGGCGGTGGTGGAGGCCATGCCACCTGCGACCACCTGGGCCACATCGTCGAAGTAGCCCGCGCCGACCTCGCGCTGGTGCTTGGTCGCGGTGTAGCCGTGCTCCTCGGCGTCGAACTCGCGCTGCTGCAGCTCGGAGTAGGCCGTCATGCCGCGCTCCTTGTACTCATGGGCGAGCTCGAACATGGCGTAGTTCAGCGTGTGGAAGCCCGCGAGCGTGATGAACTGGAACTTGTAGCCCATCTCCCCGAGCTGCTCCTGGAAGGTAGCGATGTCCTCGTCGGAGAGGTTGCGCTTCCAGTTGAAGCTCGGCGAGCAGTTGTACGCGAGGAGCTTGCCGGGGAACTTTTCGTGGATCGCCTCGGCGAAGCGCCTGGCCTGCTCGATGTCCGGCTTGGAGGTCTCGCACCACACCACGTCGGCGTAGGGCGCGTAGGCGAGGCCGCGGGCTATCGCCTGATCCAGACCCGCCCTGGTCCTGTAGAAGCCCTCCATCGTCCGCTCGCCGGTGAGGAAGTCCGCATCGCTCGGGTCCACGTCGCTCGTGATGAGGTCCGCGCCGTCAGCGTCGGTGCGAGCGACGATGACAGTCGGCACGCCCATGACGTCCGCCGCGAGCCGTGCCGAGATGAGGTTTCTGACCGCCTGCGCGGTCGGCAGGAGCACCTTACCGCCCATGTGGCCGCACTTCTTCTCGCTCGCGAGCTGGTCCTCGAAGTGGACGCCGGCGGCGCCCGCCTCGATCATGCCCTTCATAAGCTCAAAAACGTTCAAGGCCCCGCCGAAGCCAGCCTCGGCGTCGGCTAATATCGGGGCGAACCAGTAGGTACCGTTCCTGTTCTCGGAGTGGTCGATCTGGTCGGCCCTCTGGAGGGCCTGGTTGATCCTCTTGACCACGTGCGGAACCGAGTTGGCCGGATAGAGGCTCTGGTCCGGATACATCTGTCCGGCGAGGTTGGCGTCCGCCGCGACCTGCCACCCGCTGAGATAGACGGCCTCGAGCCCCGCCTTGACCTGCTGCACTGCCTGATTACCCGTGAGAGCCCCCAGGGCCCTGATAAAGGGCCTCTCGCGCATCAGCTCCCAGAGCCGCTCGGCGCCCAACCGGGCTAGGGTGTACTCGATCTTGACCGTGCCCCTGAGCCGGGCCACATCCTCAGCGGAGTACGGGCGCGTGATCCCCTCCCACCGCGCGGAATCCCACTCCTTCTCTATTTCAGCAACCTGGTTGCCGTTCAACATACCTTCACTCCTTCTCTAGAACCGCCATATCTACCTCGTGTTCAGGGCAGATATACGTGCAGTTTGCATATAACCATTGTGTAGATTCTCTCGGGTCGTGTCAAATGGTGTCGGCCGGCGCCCTCGGGCACGGGGCCGCCGGACACGGGGCCGCCGACCGGCGGGGGGCGGACCGTGCCGCCGGTCGGGGTGTCGCGGAGGGTCTGGATGCCTGCCTCTCTAGTCCAGGTACTCGTAGCCGGGGTAGGTCAGGAACTCGACGAAGTCATCGTCGGTGGAGATACGAGCAAAGAGCTCGGCGGCTTTTTCGAACTCATCCTGCTCCCAGCGTTCGGGGCCGACGAGCTCCTTTATCTTGTCGAGCTCCTCGTCGAGGGTCCTGTTGAACAGCTCCTCGGTGACTTCGGTACCGTCGTCGAACTTGCCGTTCGGGTGGTGGATCAACTGCCACACCTGAGCCCGGCTGATCTCGGCGGTAGCCGTGTCCTCCATGAGGCCGAATATCGGGACCGCCCCGCGGCCCGCGAGCCACGCCGCCAGGTACTGGACGCCGACGCTGATGTTGTTGCGGAAGCCCTCCTCGTTGATGTTCCCCTCCGGCCTTTCCAGGAGCTGTTCCGCCGTGGGGTCCACGTCGTCGCGCTGCTTGTCTATCTGATTTGGCTGCGGCATGATCTCATCGAAGACCTCTTTTGCGGTCTGCACCATGCCGGGGTGGGCCACCCAGGTGCCGTCGTGCCCGTCCTTCGCCTCGCGCTCCTTGTCCTCGTGGACCTTGTTGTAGGCGAACTCGGTCCACTCCGGGTCGTCGCGGGACGGGATCTGGGCCGCCATCCCCCCTATCGCGTGCGCCCCCCGCCTGTGGCAGGTCTTGATCGTGTACAGCGTGTACGCCCGCATAAACGGAACCGTCATCGTCACCTCGGCCCTGTTAGGCAGGAGCATGTCCTTGTTGCGGAACTTCTTTATGTAGGAAAAGATGTAGTCCCACCGGCCGCAGTTCAGGCCCGACGAATGCTCCCGGAGTTCGTAGAGGATCTCGTTCTCCTCAAACGTCGCTGTGATCGTCTCGATCAATACGGTCGCCTTGATCGTACCTTGCGGGATGCCTAGCTCATCCTGCGCCATCACGAAGACGTCGTTCCACAGCCTCGCCTCGAGGTGGCTCTCCATCTTGGGAAGGTAGAAGTACGGACCGGAGCCCGCGTCGAGCAGCGTCCTTACGTTGTGGAAGAAATAGAGGCCGAAGTCGAAGATTCCGGCGGGCACCTGCTTGCCGTCCACGAGCATGTGCTTCTCGAAGAGGTGCCAGCCACGCGGGCGGGCGATGATCGTGGCTAAAGACGTGAGGTCCTCGTTTAGCTCATAGTGCTTGCCGCTCTCGGGGTCCTCGTAGGTGATGGTCCGATCTATGGCGTCGCGCAGGTTCTGCTGGCTCTCGAGCATGTTGTGCCACGTCGGGCAGTTGGCGTCCTCGAAGTCGGCCATCCACGTGGCGGAGCCGGAGTTCAGCGCGTTTATCGTCATCTTCCGGTCGGGAGGACCCGTGAGCTCTACGCGCCGGTCCTGCAGGTCGTCGGGGATGGGCGCTATCTTCCAATCGCCCTCGCGGATGTCCTTCGTCTCAGGCAGGAAGTCCGGCATCTCGCCGGCGTCTATGCGCTCCTGGCGCTCGGCCCTCCTTTGCAGGATCTCCTCGACACGCCCGCGGAACTCTCTGGAGAGCTTCGCAACGAACTCCACCGCCTCGGGCGTCAGGATGTCTTCGAACTCGTCCGGGATCGGGGCCGTGAACTCGATCCCCTCCGCGTATTGCCTCGTCTGAGCCATGCCTGTAGGGCTCCTTCCCTCTCGCTCTTCCGGCTGCTTAATGCGCAGCTCTACCCACAACGAGAGCTACTTTAGCAAGCCCCGGGCCTCGACGCTTGAGGGCTAGGCTGCGGTAAGAACCCGCGTCCTTACAGGACGCACGTAGGCTATACAACAGGTCGGCACGCATCTCCACCGATAGAGCACCTCGCACTCCCACACCCCGTCGAGCATGACCCTCTGCCCTATAGCGGGAGCCTCTGGCTCGTACTTGCGGTCCAGGATCTCCTCGGTCTCCGGGTCCCTGTACTGTACCGGTATCATAAGTTCTCCTTCCGCCAGTTAGCGACCGTGCAACAAAGAGTAACAACGCCCTTGCTATTAGTCCAATTGTTTGCTTGAATTACTGTGATAGAAAATTCCTATAGCGGAGGGTGCGGGTGCTGTTCAGACAGATGGAGTGTTTCCTGGCGGTGGCGCGTTTGGGAAACGTGAGCCGGGCGGCCGAGGAGATGTACCTGACACAGCCGACTCTGACGGCCCGCCTCAAAGGCTTGGAGGAAGACCTCGGGGATCAGCTCTTTGTTCGGACGAGCCGGGGGATGCGGCTCACAGAGGCGGGCAAGGAGTTCGTGCCGTACGCGGAGCGGTGTCTGGCGAGCCTGGAGGAGGGCAGGCAGCGTCTAAGGGAGCTAAGGGGCGCTACGGGGGGACGGTTGGCTCTTGGGACATCGCCGGGGGTTAGCACCTACGCGCTGCCGGCGATTCTGGAGCGGTTCACGGCGGCGCACCCGCGGGTGTCGGTCTCTGTTAGAACTGGTCACTCGGAGAACATTTTAGAGATGGTCTTAAAGGAGGAGGTGCATCTCGGGCTCGCGCGGGAGATCGACCACCCGGAGGTAGAGAGCATGGCGCTCTACGAGGACGAGCTCGTGCTGGTGGTCGATCCCCAACACCGCTTCACGGAGAAAGGCACGGCGGAGATCTCCGAGGTCGGCCAGGAGCAACTGATCATGTTCGACAGCTCGTCGAGCTACTACGAGCTCACCCAATCCCTCTTCAGGAACGCCGGCATCCGGGAGTTCAGCGCCATAGAGCTCGACAACATCGAGGCGGCCAAGAGAATGGTCGAGCACCGCCTCGGGGTTGCGTTTCTGCCCCGGACGGCGGTGGTGAGAAGCGTGGCGGCGGGGCATCTCTCTCTGATAGAGGTCGAGGACAGCCCGGAGATAAACCGCCCGATAGTCGCCCTCCGGCGGCGCGACGTGCCCCTTACCGGCACCGTGCGGGCGTTCCTGGAGGTCGCCGGCAGCATGGGTGAGACCCGCAACCGGGCCCAGCTCTCCCCTACCCTCGCCGCCGAGTTCGAGAACCTCCAGCTCATCGACCTCTTCACGTAAGCGCAGCTTGGGCTCCAGAGCGGCTCCCGCGAAACGTATCCTGGCTTCGAGTTATTCTGCCGGAGAGTCGGTAGGCCGTTTGCGCGGTCTGCGGCGCGGGTACGCCTGGCAGGAGATAGCAAGAGGCCTACCGCTGGGAGGAGAAGGATGGATCCCGGAGAGCAGACCACGGGTACCCGTGACGAGCACTATAACCTCGTAAGCGTGCTCTACCACGCCCTGCACGGCGCCGAGACGGTCGAAATATACGCCGTGGATGCCGAGGCCGCCGGTGAGGACGAGCTCGCCGCGTTCTTCCGAGAGGTGCAGGGAATGCACGTGGAGACGGCCGAGCGGGCGAAAGAGCTGCTGGGCATCGGGGTTGCCGCGCCGGATGCCGTCCCACCCGGAAGTGATCTCCAGGACATCGCGCCAGAAGACGTGCCGCCGCAGCCGACCGGCGTCGAGCCGGGTAGCATGCCCCTCCCGCCCCCCGCGCCGCAGAGCACGGTCCCACGGCCGGACGAAGACCTCGTCGCGGAGACCGGGGGAGTTGCCCCTGACGCCCCGGCAGAGGGTGAAGACATAGCGCCACCGGCTGAGACTATCGACGGGCCGGATCGCGCCAGGTCAGAGCAGAGGGAGGGGGAGCAGGAAGATAAGAACCTAATAGACAGAATCAAAGACAGGCTGACGGGTCAAGAAGAATCCGACAGACACAGCTAAAGGCAAACGAACAGGTCGGTAGTAAGGCAGCCATAAGGAGGGACGGGGTTACTCCCGGCTTTCCGCGTGCCCGGCGGATAATAGGCGCTCGCACTATCTCTTCAGGCCGCGCGTGGACCTCCAGTATCCGAAATAACAATCCGGCGCCATGCTCTTCTCCGGCTCTCCCGTCCCCAGAACCCTCTTAACATAGAAGCGCATTATCGGGGCAAGAACCCATAAAGCCGTGCGGGCTCGTACGCGGCGATTCACGGAGGCCGTCTGGTGCAGGTCGTATACTCAGCTGGAGACGAGGACGAGACCAAGAGGTGATAAGCGTGGAGCGCAAGACGATCATCGTGATGGAGGGCGACCAGACCGGACAGGAGCTCCTGGAGGAGTCCTTGCGGGTCCTCGACCCTTCGGTGACGGGCCTGGATCTGGAGTTCAAGAGGTATGACCTCTCGCTCGAGAATCGCCGGTCCACCCAGAACGATGTAGTGCACGAAGCGGCGGCGGCGATGAAAGAGAGCGGGTTCGGGCTCAAGGCCGCCACCATCACCCCCGAAGACCCGGACGACGTGGGCTCCCCGAACGCCATCCTGCGCAGGGGGATCGACGGGACGGTGATCCTCCGTACGGGACGGCGTATCCCGGGGGTCAATCCGCTGCCGGGCATCCACGCTCCCATCTCCGTTGTCCGCATGGCCGTGGATGATGCGTACGGAGCGGAAGAGTGGCGCGAGGGTGAAGGGATCGACGAGGTAGCCTATAGGACCGAGAAGATCTCACGCAGAGTATGCAGGGGCGTCGCCGAGTTCGCCTTCATCCAGGCCCGGAAGATGCGGGCCGAGGTATTCGGCGGGCCGAAGTACACGGTCTCCCCCGTCTACGAGGGCATGCTCAAAGAAGAGATGGACCGTGCAGCGTCGAAGAACACGGACGTCCGCTACAACCCGCAGTTGATCGACGCGACCTTCGCCCTGCTCCTGACCGCTCACGGGGAGCCGATGGTCATCCCCACCCTCAACCGCGACGGCGACCTCATGTCCGACATGGTGCTCCAGATGTTCGGCTCCATAGCCGGTGCCGAGTCGCTCCTGATCCAGCTAGACGACGAATACAACCCGTGCACGGTCATGGCCGAGGCCCCACACGGCACGGCGCCGAGCCTCTTCGGGAAGAACATCGCTAACCCGATGGCGATGATCCTCGCGGGCGCGGCGCTCCTCACCTTCTTCCACGACGAGGAGGCCGGCCAGGCCTCGCGTGCGATCTACGAGGCGACCTTCGAGTCGGTGCTGGAGGGGAAC
>JALZFP010000332.1 GCA_030861485.1 Actinomycetota bacterium
ATTACCGCGAATCCGTGGGGCACGAACGGTTCGTCAGGGTATCCTGGGGACCGGAAGGTGTGCTTGAGGCTAGCTATGGGATAGGCACAGGCGTGAGGTATAGCGGTACCGGCAGAGCCGAACCCGATCCCGGCAATCGAGGCGGCGAGCATCATGTTTCCGCGAGCCTCCATGTCGCCGCCCTCCGCCACGGCGCGCCTTAGATACAGCCCCCCGTACTCCAAGGCTTTGCCTGCCCAGATATCGGATATCGGGTTGGACCCTTGGAAGGGTGGGCGATCTTCGGGTGTCTTCGGGGCCACACGGGAGCTATATGGCTTGGCTGTAAAGGACTCGGCCGCGTGGCAGACCACGTCAAGGCCACAAGCTGCCGTAACGTCAGGCGGCATAGAGCGTGTGAACAGGGGGTCTACTATACCGTGATTAGGTCGTAGGAAGGGATGAGAGATAGCCGCCTTGGTCTTCAGATCGGGGAGATCGAGGGCCGCGATCCCGGTAGCTTCGGAGCCCGTCCCAGCCGTAGTGGGTATCGCCAGCAGTGGCTTGAGCGGTGACGGCGGCTTGCGCCCACTGCCCACGGGCGGGTAGATGTACTCTATGACGGGGGCGGGGTGCGTAGCGACGAGATTCGCAACCTTGGTGGTATCGAGGCTGGATCCCCCGCCGACACCGACGAACCCGTCGAAGCCCCCGTCCGTAGCGAAGTCGGCGGCCTCTTGGAGGGATTCCAAGGTTGGCTCAACATGGACGCGGTCAAAAACCTCGCACTCGATACCTTCTGCCTCTATGATCTCCCGGACCTGGCCCGTTATTCCGACCCGGACCAACCCGGGATCCGAAACGATCATCACGCGCTTGGCGTTAAGCCGCTTTATCTCCCACCCGGCCTCTTTAGAGGCTCCGGGACCGAAGGTTATCGGCGTGGCTTCTAGCTTAAAAGCTTTCTCGTACTCGGAGCTCACCGTTGCATTTTCTATCATCACTATTACTCTCTTTCGTGAGACACTAGGTTCTTGCCTTACCTCTATGCAACCGTCCCAGGTTCTTGCGCCGGGGAGGTCGTCCGGATTATGTCCTTATGGTACGTTTCCGGTGATACATAAGCCGCCACCAGGCTTATGGCGGTGACTACGATCATGTAGCCGACGAACAACCATGGCGCACCTCCCGCGAACCCGAGCAGCAGGGTAGCGATAGCCGGCGTAAGCCCGCTGGCGAGTATCCCTGAGAACTGGTAGACAGCCCCGACCCCCGTGTAACGGACGCGGGTGTCGAAGAGTTCGGACCACCAGGCCGCCAAGGGGGCGTATATCGCGGGATAAACAAGCCCGAGCACCACCACGATGCTCACCCAGATCAGAACCGGCTCTCGAGTATTGATCAGCAAGAAGGAGGGAAAGGCGAACAGTCCGAAAAGTGCGGTACCCACGCTGTATACTGCCCGACGACCGAGGTGGTCGGAAAGTAGCCCGTAAACCGGAACGAGTACCACTCCAAAGGCGGCAGCGATCGTGACCCCGGTTAGGGCTGTACCTCTTGGTAACTCAAGCTGGCCGGCAACGTACGAAATGGCAAAAACGCCATAGGCATTAAATACCAAGCCCTCAACCCAGCGCAAACCCATGCCCAGAATCAATTCCTTCGGCTGGGTGCGCAACAGCTCAGTAAAGGGTATCCGGGCCTCTTCCTGCGCCTCTCGGACGTGCGTAAAGGCCGGAGTTTCAAGGATTTGCAGCCGAATGTACAAGCCTATGCCGACCAAGACGATGCTCGCCAAAAACGCCACACGCCAACCCCAGGCGAAGAACTGCTCGTCGGGCAGCAGCGAAAGTAAGCCGAAAGCTGCCGTACCGAGCAAGAGGCCCGCCGGAACCCCAGCCTGGGGCCAACTTCCGTAGAAACCCCGCCTACCCTCGGGCGCGTACTCCACCGCCATTAAGACCGCCCCACCGTACTCACCACCAACGCCTATGCCCTGGAAGATGCGCATTACGACTAGCAGTATCGGTGCCCATATCCCTATCTGCTCATATGTGGGCAAGAGCCCTATGATGAACGTGGCAACTCCCATTATGAACAGCGTGAGGATGAGCATGGTTTTGCGGCCGATCCTGTCACCATAGTGTCCGAAGATGACACTACCTACGGGCCGAGCCACAAAGCCCACCGCAAACGTTAGGTAAGCCACCAGCGTACCCGTGATCGGATCCAGGTTGGTAAAGAACAGCTCGTTGAATACCAGACCAGCTGCCGTGCCGAAGATGAAAAAATCATACCACTCGATGGTGGCCCCTACGGAGCTAGCAAGGGCTACTTTCCGAGGCGAGACCTCTTCGCCCATCCTTTCCCCGCCAAACCTCTCCATGCTATCCACACACTTCCCCTTTCCCCTATCTCCGTCCGCGATGCACTATCCGCGTCTCAGGACCTCAATTTTCTTCCCTTGGGGATCTACCCTAACGATATCGCCTGTCCTCACCACCTCCGAAGGGGCCCGCGACCACCCTTCGGTAATGGTGATCCCCGCGAAGACCGCCCCCTGAACCATCACAGGGTTTGTTACGCCGAACACGAGAGCTTTAGGAGCTATGCCCTTGGCTTTTATGTCGTAGAAGGCCCACCCGGCGGCGATGCCGCCTTTGGCCGTCGGGAAGAAGAGGATCTTGTCCTTTATGTTCTCCCCCTCTATAGCATGCCCAGGACGGGAGATCTCACCGGTCCAGCGGTCGAGGTCGTACCTCGGGCTGAAGCCCTCCGTTGAGACGAGGGCTACCCCCTCAACAACATCCCCGGCCGCCCGCTCGACTCTGATGGTTTCTTCGGTCTCCCTCGCACTCATAGCTGCTCGATTCTCCCCGTCAAGGCTACTTCGATGCATTCTTCGGTGCTGCGAAGGATGGGGTTGAACTTGTGGGCCGCTATGATGTTCGCCAGCTTCGCCGAGTTAGTCACCAGATTGTCCCATCCGTTCTCTACCCTTAGGCGCGCTATACTGTCCAGGATATAGAAACACACGCCCTCCAATACTATCCCGCCCGCTTCCTCTATCTTGCGTAGGTAGCCGAGCTTTTCGCTGGCGGACTTGTAGCCCCTGTTGGTGGTGATGATCAGGGACATGCCTTCCTTGACCTTCTCGCCTTCCAAGAGCTCCGAAAGCGTTTTCAACTCATAGAGTGATAGTTGCGGTCCCGAGAAGACGACCAGGTTTGCGCTACCACCTTTGGTGTCGTAGCTAGCGTACAGCTCGTCGAGGTCCTTATCGGTAATGGTTACGGTCTCTTTGGGTTCTTCGCCGCCTAAGGCATCCTCCACGGTCTGTGCCTCCGGGGTAACGCCCACCATGTGGAACATCCCCATCGAGCCGTAGCTGGCGAGCGAGGCTCCCAGGTGCTTCAGATCGTCCGCAGTGGGCGATCCTTTGACGCCGGCGAACACGGGCACCGAGAAGTAGTTCTGGTGCCCCGCGCCTACGAGTTTCCCCACGGCACCCCAGTCGGCCAGGTTCTTTGGCTCCGCTTCGAGTTCCACAAGAATCTTCCCCTTGCGGTGCTCGTCAAGGTGGAAGCCGTAGGCAGGGGTCCTGCCGGTGAGGGCGGTAGCGAGTGCTACGGGACCGCTCTCGAAGTTCGAGCGGGCCCCGAGAACGGAGTTGGCGTAGATGACCGTGCCCGTGTCCCCCCAGGCCACGCGCTCGCCCAGGTGGGGCTGGTAGAGGGATTGGTAGTTGATGCAGGTATCGGTGGTCATCACCCCGATCTCCTGCAAAAGCGAGATCAACTCCTTCTCCTTTTCGGCGACCTCTTTATCCTGGTTCAGGCGTTCGACGTAGTCGAAGTCGAAGCAGCGGGCGTTGGTCGTAGTGTCCACCACGCACCTAGCCCCGAGCCCCGCCATGCGTCGCAAAAACTCCAGGCCCCCATCGCCCATTACCTCGATGTCGCCCATCATATGGACGTTGCTAACCCTGACGAACTCTTGCGCCCCGAAAAACTCGCCCACCTCGAGCTGCACCTGGAGCGCCTTCTCGGCCGCTTCGCCCCTCTCTCCCCGCAATATCCCTTCTTCTTCAGGGGTAAGCCGCATAACCCATAACCTCCTTGGGGCCCCGATTGCCTTTGGATAGAGCTATTGTCTGCCCGCCGGGGTGCGAGGCCTGTTTGCTACCCTGATCTAAGGTATTCCGATTAGGACGAACACGAACCAGGCGAGCAGCGGCATGAGAGCAGTAACTATTACAGACCACAGTAAGAGCCGCCTGAAGAACGAGCGTTGATCGGTCTGCGCATTCGCGAGCAGCAGGGCTCCATTGGTAGAGAAGGGGCTAACATCTACGATAGCCGAGGAAATAGCTACCGCCGACACAACACCGGCCGCCGGAAGGGTTGGGTCTTGCAGGACGGTTCCTATAAGCGGAATGGCCACCCCCAGAATTCCTGCCGTTGATGCAAAAGCCGAGATTATTCCTCCTACATAGGACGCCGCAAGAGCCGTGACCAGAGGGCTACCCGTAGCGCTAATCAGGCCTTCTACGTAATCGACGGTGCCGATCTCCTCTAGCACCTTCACATACGTTAGGATTCCAGAGATCAGCAAGATCACTCCCCACGGCATCTCCCTGAGGACCCCAGACTGCGCTGTTGGGGCCATCAGCAAAAGCGCCAACGCTATCGTAAACGCTGCGAAGCCCACATCCACCTGGAATCCGAGTGACAGCACGACAAGAAGCGCTATGCCCGCAAGCGTAGCTCCCTTGTATGGGGTCAGACCCCTCTCCTCTTCCTCCGCACCCTCTTCGGATTCTTCCGCAGATTCATCTCCCCCGTTCGCAGAGTAGCCGCTCTCCGCGTCCGACTCCGCAAACTCTGCGGAGTCGGCTCGCTTTCGTAGTAAGCCGAGTCCACCGAAAAGGACGAACACCAGGGCCGCAACCAGGGTATTGAAGATCAGAGAGTTTACGAAGAGCAGTCCCGGTGATTGTGGTAGATCGTTTGACGCGAGAACGCCGTTAGTAATCACTCCGAAGGGGCTGATCGGCGAGTAAGAGCCTGCGGTCGCCCCCTGGACGACCATTACACCAATCATGAGGGGGCTGATCGAGTACCGAGCAGCGAACTGCATCGCAATCGGGGCAACGACCGCGACGCCCGCGGCGCTCAGAGCCCCGACACTACACAACAGAGCGGTCAGCGCAAACATGATCCATGGGATGAAACCGATATTGCCCCTGACCAGGCGGAGGCTCCAATCTGTGAGCAAGTCGATGGTCCCGTTATTCTGCGCGATGACGAACAGAAGGGTGACTCCCGCCAGCAGGACGAATAGGTTGGCTGGAAAGCCCTCGAAGATGTTATCGGCGCTCAGGCCCCCGAGAGTAGTACCGATAAGAAAAGCGGCGACAAAGCCCA
>JALZFP010000092.1 GCA_030861485.1 Actinomycetota bacterium
CGTCTATGCCGTAGACCAGTTTCGAAGTCAAAGGTCCCCGCTATCTGTCCGAACCCGTCGGACCGGTCACGGGTTCCGTACCGACCTCTTCCGTACCAACCTCTGTAGGGGGTTCTGCAGCTGTCACGACCCTCTCAGGCGAACGGAGGTCAAAGTAGGTGGCTTCGGGTCGCTCCTCCATAAGACCTTTGAGAAGCCGGGCTTGTTCATCCCCCATCTCCCCGGAGAAGAGGATGCGACGGCCCTCCACGGTTGCCTCGACCCCGCCCGCGTTTATAGCGTCAATCGAGTCCACCACGACCCCATTCTCCTCTAGCAAGTTACCGACCCTCGAGATCCTTTGCAACTGCACCTCGTCGTCCACTCTGACCCGCGTCAGGCGCGCCCCACCAAGCCCCGGAAGCTTCGTACCATCCGCCGCCAGCACTATCCTGCGCCCGTCGAAGTCTCCGTCCAACACTGCCTTTCGTTCTTCAACCTGAACCGTAACTATACCGGACTCCCAATCTTTGATCACCTCTGCACCCTTAACCCAAGGATTAGACTGTATTCGCCTCTCGAGGGCGGCGGTGTTTAGGGAGAGGAGGCTAGCGTGCTCCGGAAGAGCCTCCCAAGCCTCTGACTCGGGGAACATCCGAGCGCCTTTTACCTCGATACCGGTCACGGGGAAGAAGAGGTAGGAGACCGTGAGGGCGACGAGGGCGGTGAGGACGGCCACCGCAGCTGAGATCGCTACGGGCCAGAAGAACTTTAGTGCACTGAGTCTTTGTAGCGGTAGCAGGCTGATCCTCCGGTCTCTCCAGGAGGACAACTAAGAGGGCAACATTTCCAACAACTCGTCGCCCACCCGGGAGATGTCGCCGGCGCCCATAGTCAGGACGGTATCTCTCGGTTCAGCGACCTTACGGAGCACGCCCGGAATATCATACTGGTCAGGGATGTAGTAGACCTCGGGGCGAGCGCCGGGGCTTACAGAACTCTCGCAAACCGCGTCCACGACCAGCTTACCACTCACCCCGGGTTCGGGCATCTCGCCCGCGCCGTAGACGTCGGTAACGAGGACAGTGTCTGCCAGGGTGAGGGCCTTGCCGAACTCGCGGTAGAGGGCACGGGTGCGCGAGTAGCGGTGAGGCTGGAAGACCGCTATCACCCGGCCATTCTCAGAGCGGGTTGCCCGCGCTACCTCCAGGGTCGCCGAGAGCTCCGTCGGATGGTGAGCATAGTCGTCAACGATCCGAATCTCACCGCGCTCCCCCTTTAACTGGAAGCGCCGCCGGACGCCAGAGAAATCGTTGAGGGTCACGGCGGCCGCGTAAGCATCGTGGCCCAGCCAGCGGGCGACACCCGCCGCGGCCAGTGAGTTGAGGACGTTGTGCCTCCCCACAACCCCGAGCTCGACCGTGCCCCGCTCTTCACCGTCTTCAAAGAAGGTGTAGCAGTTGGGCGAGAGCACCTCCGCGCGGAGGTCTCCCGACAATAAGCCGTAGGTCGTGACCAAACAGGGGGCCAGGCCCGCGAGGCGCAGACAGTTCGGGTCGTCGGCGCAGGTGATGAGGTGGCCATCCGGGGGTAGGGTTTGCACGAACTTCTCGAAGATTGAGAGGACGTCGTCGAGGGAGGTGTAGAAGTCCGGGTGGTCGAACTCGACGTTAGTGATCACGGCGGTCAGCGGCTTCAGGTAGAGGAGCGAACGGTCGCTCTCGTCAGACTCGGCGATGAAGAGGTCAGTGTCCCCAAGCACGACGTTGCTCCCGATATCGTTCAACTCGCCACCGACAATGGCGGTAGGGTCCTCTCCAAGGGCTGTGAGGGCGTGAGCCGTCATGCTCGTGGTCGTGGTCTTGCCATGTGTGCCGGCCACGGCTACGCTGCGACCCTCAGAGAGGATGCGGGCGAGGGCCGCGGCCCGGGGGACGACGGGTACGGAGCGCCGCCGGGCCTCGAGAAGCTCGGGGTTCGTGGAGGGGATAGCGGTGGAGATCACCACCTGCTCGGCGTCCCCGATCTGCTCGGCGGCGTGGCCGATGTATACTGTTACCCCCATCTCCTCTAGCCTCCAGGTGTACGACGACTCCTTGAGATCCGAGCCGGTGATCTTGTGTCCACTCTTGTGTAATACCTCGGCGATGCCGCTCATCCCGGCGCCGCCGATACCAACCATGTGAATCCTCATGCTTCTCTCCCTTTCTTATTTGTTGGCCGCAGCAGCGTTCGCCAAAGCACTTGCCGAGGCGTTTGCGGCTTCGAGTAGCCGGACGGCTACCTCGTCGGCGGCTCTCGGCGTGGCTAGCTTTCTCATGTTGTTGGCGAGGTTCTCTCGGTGTGGCTCGTCGTCCAGCAGCTCCTCGACGTGGGCGCGTAAGGTTTTGCCGGCTACCTCATCGTCACGCAGGAGCTCAGCTGCGCGTTTTTCGGTGAAGTATCGGGCGTTATATAATTGGTGGTCGTAGGTGGCGTAAGGGAAGGGGATGAGGATCGCCGCCCTCCCGATCGCCGCCGCGTCAAATAGGGAGGCAGCTCCCGACCGCATGACTACCAAGTCCGAGGCGGCGAGAGGGTGCCAGATCTCATCCTCGTACCCGACAATCTTGTGCCTGGGGTTTTCGGTCGAGAGGCGGCCGAAGTCCCTCCTGCCGGAGATCTGGTAGACGGTGTACGGGGTCCAGTCCTGAAACGCCTCGACGGCCGCGAGGTTCAGCTTCAGCGAGCCGCCACTCCCCCCAAAGACCAAGACAACCGGCGGCTCGAGTCCGAGCTTCTTCAAAGCCTCCTCCTTTGAGGTTCCGAAGAACTTCTCTCGCGTTGGCATTCCAACGAGCACGGCATGGCGCAGGTACCCAACTGCCGCAGGAAAGGTGACGAAAACCTCCCGGGTGAACCGGCTCGCAAAGCGGTTGACCCTACCGGGAACTGAGTTCTGCTCGTGGAGAAAGGTCGGTATCCCCAGTGCCCTCGCCGCGAGAACGGCCGGCGCGCTAGCGTATCCTCCTACCCCGAGTACCGCTCCGGGACGAAATTCGCGTATTATGCGTCTACAACGCGAGAGGGCTCTAAGGAAAAGAAAACCAGCACGGGCGCGTTCTGAGGCCCCACCCGAGAGGCCCACGAGGGGCAGGGGGTGCAGGGTGTAGCCGGCTTGTGGGACGAGTGTGGCCTCTATACCGGCAGCGGAGCCTACGAACTCCACAGCGGCGCCTCTGGCCTTGAGGCTATCCGCCACGCAGAGCGCGGGGATTGCGTGTCCCCCCGTTCCGCCGCCGGCGACCAAGACGCGCGGGGCGTCTGCCGTCCGTCGAAGTCTTTCTTGGTTGGGCCACACGTGCTCTCTCACCATCCTCCGATATACGGTAGAGGATACCCACGGCGGCGAAGCAGACGATTACGCTCGAACCACCATAGCTGACGAAAGGGAGGGTCATCCCGGCCAGAGGGATGGAGCCCATCGCCGCCCCGATATTGAAGGTCATCTGTACGGCGAACATCGTGGAGAGTCCTGCCGCCAGGCAGCGTCCCATCACCGAGGGAGCGTCCAGCGCGATCTTGAACCCTGCAAGCGCGAGGAAGGAGAAGGCCGCGATCACGGCTACCATCCCCAGTAGTCCCAACTCCTCTCCGATAAGGGCGAAGATCATATCGGTCTGCGCCTCGGGGACGGAGACGCCCCCCTCCCCCCCTCCGGCCCCAATACCTAGGAAGCTGCCAGCTTTGATGGCGACCATGGACTGGACGATCTGGTACCCAGAGCCCTCCGAGACGGCCCACGGGTCGAGGAACGTCAAAAAGCGGTCGCGGCGGTAAGGCTCGAGCAACATCACCCCCAAGAGCACCACCAATACCGCGCCACCGGCGAGCAGAAGGTCCGTGGTTCTCAGTTCGGAGACCCACAAAACCCCGGCAGCTCCCGCCGCTATCACCACCGAGGTGCCGAAATCTGGCTCGACGACGACCAGCAGGACGAGCAGCCCCACCGCTAGTAGCGGGCGGACCGGCAGCCCAGGTCCCGGCCGCGCCCGGGAGACCGCGCAGGAGAGCAAGAGGATCGCCGCCAGCTTCGCGAACTCTGCCGGCTGCACGCTCACCGGCCCCAGGTCGAACCACCTCCGTGACCCACCCACCTCGATACCCACAAAAGGTATCAGGACCAGAACCAGGCTCACGATCACCACAAGGTAGAACCACGGGGAGATCTTGCGCCACGAGGTGTAGCGCACCTGCTTGAACAAGAAGAACGCTATCACCCCGAGTGCTAGATGGGCGAAACGCACGATTAGGTAATGCGTCCCAAACTCCTTGGAGGTTGCCGAATAGACCATAACGTTTCCGAGCAGCGAGAGCGCCAGTACCACTACGAAGAGGTTCGTCCGGAGCGCCATTACCTACCGAAGGCCCCCCGCTTCTGGTGCAATCCGGGACCACAGGAAGAATCGCCCGCGGCCACGAGCCCGGCAAAGGCCACCCCCCGCTCCGAGTACCCGGCGAACTGATCAAAGCTCGCGCACCCGGGCGAGAGCAACACTACGTCCCCGGGAAGGGTAACCTCTTGTGCCTCCTTCACCGCTGCAGCGAGGTCCACAGCCAGGTGAACCTCCGGCTGCACCTCGTTTTTCTTAAGGAACCCGTAGATGATGGGCCCGGCCTCGCCCTGGCATATAACGGCGCGGCAACGCCCGAGGTACGGCAATACTTCAGAGAAGTCCGTCCCCTTCTCTGATCCCCCGAGGATCAGGACCACCGGCTCATCGAAGCTCGTGAGCGCTGCCACCACCGCAGCCGGGTTGGTCGCCTTCGAGTCGTCCACGTACTTTACACCGCCCCGCTCGCCCGCGACCTGCATCCTGTGCGGCTTCACCCGGTACCCGAGCAGCCCGGCCCGGATATCCTCTAGCCTCGCACCCAGCCTCCCGGCAGCGGCGGCTGCGAAGAGAGCGTTCTCGTGGTTATGCGGCCCGACAAAAGGCATCTCCGCCGTCTCCGCCAGGAACTCGCCCCGCACGAAGAGGCGCCCCCCATCGACCAGCGTCTCGCCCTCGCCGACGACGAGCGTCTCAGCGACGAGCTCTCTGGCGACGGCCCGACCTACCGGGTCGCAGACGCTCACAAGTGCGAGGTCTTCGGGCCCCTGGCCGTCAAAGACGTGCAGCTTGTCGGCGACGTACTCCTCGTAAGAGGCGTGCCAGTTGAGGTGATCGGGCCGGACATTAAGGAGCACCGCGACATCGAAGCCCGGCTCATCGAGATAGTGCAGCTGGAAAGAAGAGAGCTC
>JALZFP010000116.1 GCA_030861485.1 Actinomycetota bacterium
GCGTGGATAGAGGATCATCTGTGTGCAGCGGAAGAGCGCGAGCTTTTTGCCGCTCTCCACATCGGCGACGGTAGCGTCCCACACCTGCGTGGCGCGCCCGCCGTGGGTGAGCTTCGCCTCGCACTCAATGGTGCCTTCGTATTTCGTGCCGAGGAAGTTGCTCTTCAGCTCTATAGTGGTGAAGCCTTTGGCGCTCGCGGGCAGGTTCACGAAGCAGCCATAGCCACAGGACGTGTCGGCGAGCGCGACTATGGTGGCGGCGTGCAGGTAGCCGTTCGGGGCCATTAGCTCCTCCCGGAGCTCAAGTCGGCCCGTGAGCCGGCCTTCATCAACCTCCGTTATCTCGACGCCGATGAGGCCCGGCAGTGTCCCGGTTCCTCGAGCGTTCAATTCCTCTAACAGCGACATCCAAAACCTCCCAAGTAGATACAAACACCCGTCAATTCTCCCAGAGACGCGCCGCCGAATCCCGAGAGAGGCTATATACCGGCCGTGGGGTGGATAGTCACACATTGAAACCAGGGAGAGAAGGGTAGAATCTGCCGGTGCAAAACAGGACGAGGATAAAAGATCTACAGGCGCCCCGGAGGATCCGGGCATATCTCGCGGCCAATGCTGAACGGCCGGTGCTGCTCCTCGCCGGGAGCGAGGAGGCCGCCGAACGCTACGCGAAGGACGTCCGCTGCTTTACGGACGAGCCTTTTGTTCACCTGCCCTCGCGCGGCGTCCCGTATGGAGAAGTCTTCAGCCCGCCAGTGGTGCACGTCGGAGAGCGTCAGCGGTCCCTGAGTTCCCTCTCGGGGGCCCGAATAGTGGTAGCGGGGCCTCTGGCCCTTATGGAGAGGACGCCGCTCTACGAGCCCTTGCGCCTCGAGGGCGGGGTCGAGATGGAGTTGGATGATTGCCTCGCGCGGCTGGTGGAGCTGGGCTACGAGAGGGTTGACCGGATCAGCCGCCACGGAGAGTTCATCGTGCGCGGCGGGATCGTGGACGTCTTCCCCAGCACCCGCCGCTCGCCAGTGCGCATCGAGTGGTGGGGCGACGAAGTCGAGAGCATCCGGGCCGTCTCTTTGGCTACCCAAAGGGTGGTGCGTAGGCTCGAAGGCGTTGTGGTCTACGCCGCTCGGGAGGGGGATCTCGCCTCTCTAGCCGCCGCGAGCGATGAGGACCTCCCGGAGGAGGCCCGCCAAGGCGTGCGCGTGCCGGGGTTGGACCGGTTGCTCCTCGGCCTGAACCTCATCTCGGCTCGGGACCTCCTGCCGCAGGGTATCGAGGTGTGGGCGGAGGAGCCTGCAGAGAGGCTACCCGTGGAGGACGATGATCGGGGCACCGAAGACGTGGTTCGGGAACTTTACGAAGACCCCCCGGAGCCCGACCTCCGCTTCGTTACAACCGCTGACGTAGGGAACGTGGAGATTGTCTCGGCGCCGCCTGTGACGGCGACGCCTTCGACCACGATTCGGGAGGCCGGCCGGAGGCTTCAGTCGCTCCTAGACGAGGGACTGCGCGTCTTTGTGGCCTGCTCCTCGGTTGGCGAGGCCAAGCGTACGGCCTACGCACTCGGGGAGGTCGGGCGCAGTGTCAAGGAGGCCCGGCGTGTGAGTTCCTCTCTTCCGCCCGGTCTCTATGCGGTACCGGGCGAGGTCGAAGAGGGTTTCTCCTATCCGGAGGGCGGCGTGGCCGTCGTGCGGCGGGATACTCTCTTCGGCCGGAAGCGTGGGCAGGGCACGAGGACTAGTTCCCCCTCGGTCTCCTCTTTCGCGGACCTCAAGAGTGGGGACCTAGTGGTGCACCAGGCGCAGGGGATCGGGCGCTTCGAGGGGCTCGTCTCGAAGGAGGTCCTGGGCGCTACGCGGGACTACATGCAGGTCAGCTACCGGGACGGGGACACGCTCTTTGTGCCCTACGAGCAGATGGAGCTCTTGCACAAGTACGTCGGTGGGGAGACGGCGCGCCTCGACAAGCTTGGCGGCTCCTCGTGGGCCGTGGTCACGGACAGGGTCCGGAGCAGGGTCAAGGCGCTTGCCGGAGAGCTTCTGCGCGTGCAGGCTGCCAGGGCGAACACCGAAGGGTTCGCCTTCCCCGAGGACTCCGAATGGGAGATGGAGCTAGAGGAGAGCTTCCCCTATCACGAGACTCCGGATCAGGCGGCGGCCATCGCCGCTGTCAAGGCGGATATGCAAAGCCCGCACCCGATGGACCGCCTAGTGTGCGGAG
Organism: Actinomycetota bacterium; assembly: GCA_030861485.1. Classification (GTDB taxonomy): domain Bacteria; phylum Actinomycetota; class Rubrobacteria; order Rubrobacterales; family Rubrobacteraceae; genus Rubrobacter_F. The sequence goes on from JALZFP010000116.1 coordinate 2,218, forward strand.
ACGTGGGCTTCGGAAAGACGGAGGTGGCGGTGCGGGCGGCCTTCAAGGCGGCTTTGAGTGGCAAGCAGGTCATGATGCTCGCGCCTACTACCATCCTCGTGCAGCAGCACTACAGGACCTTCACGGAGCGGTTGGGGCGGTTCGCGGTCAGGGTCGAGAGCCTCAGCCGCTTCTCGACCGCCGCCGAGAGGAAGCGTACTTTGAGGAACTTCGCCGCCGGCGAGGTGGACGTTCTTATAGGGACGCACGCCTTACTGGGGGCGGAGATCAGACCGAAGGATCTTGGGCTCGTTATCGTGGACGAGGAGCAACGCTTCGGCGTGCGACACAAGGAGCGCCTAAAGGAGTTTAAGGCCTCCGTGGACCTGCTCACGCTCACCGCGACCCCGATACCGCGCACAATGCAGATGGGCCTGGCGGCGTTGCGGGATATAAGCGTGATCGAGACGCCTCCCAGCGGGCGGAGAAGCATCCTGACACACGTAGGTCCTTATGAGGAGGACCTCGTCCGGCGGGCCGTCGAGAAGGAGGTCCGGCGCGGGGGGCAGATCTTCTTTGTGCACAATCGGGTCGAGAGCATAGACGAGGTCGCAGAGAGGTTAGGTGACCTCGTGCCCGACGCGCGGCTTGTGGTGGCGCATGGCCAAATGCCTGAGCGGGCGCTCGAGGACACGATGCAGAGGTTCCTCAGCCGGGAGGCAGACGTCCTCGTCACCACGACCATAGTCGAGAGCGGGCTCGACGTCGCGACGGCGAACACCCTGATCGTGGATAGGGCTGACGCGATGGGCCTCGCGCAACTCTACCAGCTGCGCGGCAGGATCGGGCGCTCTACCGAGCAGGCCTACGCCTACCTCTTTGCCCCTCTGGGCGCCACAGCAGAATCTCAGAAGCGCCTCGAAGCCTTGATGGACTT
>JALZFP010000008.1 GCA_030861485.1 Actinomycetota bacterium
GTCGTCTGTATGATGGTGCGACCGCCGGGTGTCCCTATCGCAACAACGGGCCTCCCATCGCGCAAAACAATGGTTGGACACAGAGCGTAGAGGCTCTGGCGGCTGGGGAAAACATCGAAGACGTTCCCCGCCGGCTCAAAGCGGGACCACGCCAAAGCGTCGTTGAGCCAGATACCTGTGCCTTCGGGCATCACCTTGCTCCCGAAGATGTTCCCCAGGCTCTGTGTCGCGCTTACCACGTTACCCTCACCATCCGCCACTACGAAGTGCGTGGTGTGCTGGCCGCCGGCCGACGGGCCGCCTTGCTCGCCGGGCGCGCTCGCCGGCGTATCGCTGGGAGAGGCGACCGGTAAGCCCGGGGAGGTATAGCTCTGGGGTACGCAACGCGTCGGCGCGCCAAAAGTCCCGAACGGCGTTGTTGGTGACGCCTGCGAAGGGTTCACCGTCGAGGCTATGTCGGCCCAGAGATCCTCGGAGAGCAGGTAGTCCAGCGGCGTCGTGGCTACCTCAGGGTCAGCGACGTAGTCCCGAGTTGCCTGACCGGCCTGCTTGCCGACCTCCGCGAACGCGTGCAGGTACGCCGCGCTGTTGTGGTCGGAGGCCTCGAAGTCAAACTGTCCCATCGTCCCCAGCCTGAGGAGCGCTCCCCACGAGGTAGCCGGGGGCGATGCCGTAGCCACCTCGTATCCCCGGTGGTCTATGCTCACGGTATCCTGCCACCGGACGCGGTTGTGACGCAGGTCGTCGAGGGTCAGAAAACCATTGTTCTCGCGCACGGCGGCGTCTATAGCCTCGCCAAGCTCGCCCTCGTATACGACCTCGGCGCCCCCTTCGGCGATAAGGGAGAGGGAACGCATCAGATCCTCCTGCACGAGGGTCTCCCCCTCCTCCATCGGCGACCCGCCGTTTCCGTAGATCTTCCTGGCGTGCTCAGGAAACACGGACCAGGAAGCCTCGATCCAGCTGGCCGTGATCCCGTCGACCGGGAACCCGTCTCCGGCCAACTCTACGGCAGGCTCGAAAAGGTGTCGCCACTCCATTTCGCCATACTCTTCAGACAAGGCCTCCCACGCGCGCACGTTGCCCGGCGTGGCGACCGACTTGGCGCCACACCGATTTTCCGCGAAATTTGGTGCCGTCGGACGGAACACCTCCGGGTCGAGCGCCGCGGGGGTCCTGTAACCGGTGTTGAGGAACCGCGTCCGGCCCTCTTCGGCGTCGTAGACGACTATCGCCCCGTAGCCGCCGATGCCGCTCATCATGGGCTCGGTTACGCCGAGGGCTGCGGCGACGGCCACGGAAGCGTCGAAGGCGTTACCACCTTCTTCGAGTATCTCGACGCCGGCCCGCGTGGCGTAAGGGTTGGCGGAGCTGACCATGCCGGACCCGGCGACGGCCGGTGTGCTCACCGTGTTCTGGGTAGGCTCTATCTCGACGTTGGCGACGGGCGTCGGGATTTCCACTTCGGTCTCTTCGCCTACCGTAGCTTCTTCCGAAACGCTCTCTTCGGCGGCGCGCGGAGCGCCGTCTGAGACCGAGGGCCGGGCGCCGCAAGAGCTCAGGACCGCAACGACCGACACCACGAAGGCCATGAAAAAAATCTTTCTCAAAAAGAAATGCTCCTCAAATGAGCTATGTATACTAGGCCAGCGTATAACACCGAACGAGAAAAACAACCGGGGATCCGCCTACAGTGGTGGTCCAGCTTGCTGCCGCTAATGTCGGCCGGTACCGAGCCCGGGTCCCAATTACGCGGGTTCGCTGCGGGCCGTCGCCACCTCCCGGCGTGCGGCGCCTCCGAGGAGGGCCGCGTCCACCGCGACGGTTACCATGTCGAAACCCGCCCCGGCCTGCCTCTGCGCCCACTCTCCGGAGGAACAATGTACCCCGGCAATGATGGCGTGCTTTTGGCAGGCCTCTCTAATCCGGCGCACGGCCTCGACGTGCTTCCTCTCAGTAACCTCCGTGGTAGGCTGTATCCCGTGCGACAGGGCCAGATCGGCGGGCCCGACGTAGATGCCGTCCACGCCGGGCGTAGCAGCGATCTCCTCCACGTTCTCGAGCCCCTCCCTGGTCTCGACCATGACGAGGCATAGCACCTCTCTGGCGAGATCTTCCGGGTCCTTCGATCTGATGACGTCCGACGCCCGGATAGGACCATAGGAGCGGATACCGTCCGGCGGGTAACGGCAGGCAGAGACGGCGCGGGCGGCCTCTCCAGCGTCGTTGACGAGCGGGACGATCACACCCCACGCACCGGCATCGAGGGCTTTCATGATCCGGAACGGGTCGTTCGAGAGGACGCGCGTAATCGGCGCGGCGCCCGCGGCGCCTATCGCCTGGAGCATCGGCACCATCGAGGCGTAGTTCACCACCCCGTGCTGCTGGTCCACACACACGTAGTCTGCACCGGCGCCGGCGACGAGCTCGGCGCTAAAAGAGCTCGGGATCGCAGCCCACAACCCAAACGCCGTCCGTCCCTCGGCCCAGACCTCCCTCAGCGGGTTCTTCATGGGCTAGCCCACCAGGACGACGCGAACGTCCTCGGGACCGTGCATCCCGATGGTCAGCGACATCTCGATGTCCCCCGAGCGGCTCGGCCCGGTGTGGAAGCAGACGTTGGCCGGCAACGCCCCAACCTCGGCGTACTTCTCGATGGCCTCCGATATCGTGGGGAGGACCCGCTCGACCGGGACCACCGCCACGTGGGTCGGCGGCAGCAGGGCGACGGTTCGCCCCCTGCCTGGCCCGCCCGCCAGGATCAGGCTCCCGGTCTCGGCCACGGCCCACTCCGCCGTTGTAAGCCCGATGTCCGCCCCGGCGGCCACCTCCCGGAAATCATCCAGCTCCCGCCAGACCGCCACCTCCACCCCTGCCTCCTCCAGCGGGCCGTCCACGCCGAGCTTCGCCAACTCCTCAACGTCCCACCGGACAAGGCGCTTTGTGCCCTTCTCCCGAGCAAGGGAGAGCACGTAGTCACGGGCCTCCTCTACGCTCCCGACCCGTTCACCATGTCCTTCCAGGGCTTCAAGTTCTTTGAGGAAACGTGCCGGGAGGTCTTGTATCGGCACTCTTTCGCGGGGCTCGACCTTGGGGGTCCAAGCGATATCGGGAGCGTGGGTCGGCTTGTACTTGCCAGTCCTCGTACGGTGGCGGATGGACTCTAGAAACTCCGCCCGGTCCGCCACTCTAGAGGCCCTCCTTCCAGAGCTCGCGGAAGGATTTCTTTGCCAGCGGCGGGAGGTCGCGGGAGCCCGTCCATCCGCTTATCGGACCGGGGACGGGCCGGACGGAGCCGTCTCGCAGGAGAGGCTTCTGCGCGGCGCGGCCCGCTTTGCCGGAGATCTTGTACAGGGCCGGACGTCTCATGGTGCTCTCGAAGACCTTGAAGGCTGCCCTCTGGGGCCTGCTCGCCAGCCCTTCTTCGACCTGGCGGTTGCGGAGCTTGAGGAGGAGGTCGTGCAGCGGGATGCCCACGGGGCACGCCTCCGAGCACGCGCCGCAGAGGGAGGAGGCGTGCGGCAGGTCTCTGGCCTCCTCGTCTCCTTTGAGCAGGGGGGTTATGACGGCCCCGATCGGGCCGGAGTAGGTCGAGCCGTAGGCGTGACCGCCGGTCTGGCGGTAGACCGGGCAGACGTTCAGGCAGGCCCCGCAGCGGATGCAGTAGAGGGCCTCTTCAAACTCTGTGCCGAGGAGCTCGGAGCGGCCGTTGTCCAGGAGGATCAGGTGCATCTCCTCCGCCCCGTCGAGCTCGCCCTCCCCGCGCGGTCCGGTGATGAAGTTGGTGTAGACGGTTATCTTCTGCCCCGTACTGCTCCTCGCCAGGAGTTGGACGAATACTGAGAGGTCCGTGAAGCGCGGGATCAACTTCTCTATCCCCATCACGACCACGTGGACCGGCGGTACGCTCGTGACCAGCCGGGCGTTGCCCTCGTTGGTGACGGTCACGACCGTACCCGTCTCGGCCACTCCAAAGTTCGCCCCCGTCATCCCGATGTCGGCGGTGAGGAACTTCTCCCGGAGGCGCTTGCGAGCGAAGCGGGCCAGGTCCTCGACGTTCGGCGGCAGCCTCTCCCCAGCTACCCCGGAGAGGACATCCGCTACCTGCCCGCGGTTCATGTGGAGAATGGGACCGACGATGTGCGAGGGGTGGTCATCGGCAAGCTGGGCGATCCACTCCCCAAGGTCCGTCTCGACGATCTCCAACCCGAGGTCTGCGTAGTCCTCCTCCAGGCGCCGGTTGAGCTCTATCTCCTCGGTCGCCATGCTCTTGGACTTGGTGATAACTTTGGCGTACCTCCGCCGCGCCAGGTCGGCCACGTACCGCACTACGTCTTCCCCTTCTCTGGCAAAGAAGACCTTGCCACCACGCTCCTCGACGGCGTCGGCCATCTGCTCCAGGTAGCGGTCCAGGTTGGCCATGGTCTCCTGCTTGATGCGATACGCCCTCTCTCTCAGCTCCGGCGCCTCGGGCAGCGCGTCCAGGACGGCGTTGCGGCCCGCAACGGACTTCTTGGTGAAGTGCTCGACGGCGTCGTGCAGACCCCGGTCTCGTAAGGCCCTCCGGCCCCGCTCGTTGAAGCCCTCTACCTCGCTCGCGATGCCTTCGCGGCGCCGGTCCTTGGTGTCGCTCCTTCGGGCGGGCTTCTCCGTCTCCATCGCTATCCTACTCCGCCGTCGCTGGAATCGAGTATCTGAGCCAGGTGGTACACGCGCGTGTCGTGCCCCGTTCGCTTCAACCTTCCCTCCAAGTGCATCAGGCAACTGGAGTCGCCCGAGACAAGGGTGTCCGCACCGCTCTCCTCCAGAGCCTTTATCTTCTCGTCGGCCATCGCAGTCGAGATGTCGGGCATCTTCATGGCAAAGGTCCCCCCGAACCCGCAGCAGAGCTCTTCGTTCTCCCAAACGAGAAGCTCCAACCCCTCGACGTTCTCGAGCAGCTCCCGCGGCTCCTCCAAGACCCCGAGCTCTCGCCGCTGGTGGCACCCGCAGTGAAAGATCGCCCTACCCTCGTAGCGGGCGCCGAGGTCACTCACCCCTAGCTCGTTCACCAGGAAATCGGAGAGTTCCCTAACACGGTGCCCCAGAGCCTCCGAGCGGCTCTCCTCGACCATCCCCCCAAGGATAAACGGGTAGTAATGGGAGACCATCGTGGTGCAGGAGCCGGAGGGGCAGACGATGTAATCCCAGCTCTCCTTCTCGAAGACGTCCAGGAAGTGACGGGCGACGTTACGAGCCTCAGCGAAAAAGCCAGAGTTGAAGGCCGGCTGGCCACAGCAGGTCTGGCGTTCGGGGTAGACCATCTCGACGCCGAGCCTCCGCAAGATCCGTACCATGCTGACGCCTACCTCGGGATTTATAAGGTCCACGTAACACGGAACGAACAG
>JALZFP010000044.1 GCA_030861485.1 Actinomycetota bacterium
GTGTAATGGTTGGCCCCGTCGAGACGGCGCTCCGAGCGCAGGTTTAGAACCTCTGCTAGCACCCCCCGGGTTTCGTCAGAGATGAGGGGATCGCTCCCAGGGAAGAAGCCCTCGGCCGCGCAAACGAGAGCTACGGGACACCCGATGCCCTCTAGCTCCACTGTGGTCGGGCTCTCGGAGGAGAAAGAAGCCGCATCCTCCTCGGCCGCCTCACGAGAGGCTTTGGGGCTAAAGCCGCCCTCCACCTCCTCAAGGTCGTAGAGGTAGTAGTCGGCGAGGTCCGGCGGTAAATCTTCGAGCGTGAGGTTCTGGCCGGGGAACCAGAAGTCCAGGTAATCTTCCGGGGTCTCAAAGATCATGTCGAGTCGCCTGAAGGCCCGCTCGAGCCCCTCCTCGACGGCCGCGGACTCCTCCTCGTCGGGCTCCTCGGTCCGCGGCCAGCCACCGTCGAGCAGGACGAGGGCCCTTACTCGCTCGGGGTACAAGAGCGCGGCGTGGAGGGCGACGAAGGCGCCCATAGAGTGGCCGACGAGGACACCTCGCTTGATACCCAGATAGTCGAGGGTCCGGATCACGTCCCGCGCGTGCTCGTCCGGCCCGTAGCTCCCGGAGGGAGGTTTCTCGGAGTCTCCCCTGCCCCGAAGGTCCAGAGCCGCTATCCCGTCCCCGTGCCTCAGGTGCCGCGCCGCCGTGTTGAACGCTCGGTGCTGGGCCGTGATGCCGTGAAGGGCCAGTACGGGCTCCGGTCCCTCCCCCGCACGCCCGAACGCCAACCGCACGTCCCCCGGTACGCTACCCATCTTCCAGACACCCCGTTCCATAAGGGAAAATATTATACGCGAGGGTGGCTGATCGGTCGGGCACAGGAGGGCAAGGTTACTCGAAGAGAGGATCGAACTCGCTCGGGAACTGTCGGCAGACGTCCTCCACCTCGCCCTCGCTTACGGACTCCTCTAGCACGCTCATCACAGCCTTAGCGTGAACTTTAGCTACGTCGGCGTTCACCCCCTCGCGCTCGCCGACCTCCCGCAGGAAGTCGTCTAGAGAGAAGGAGTCGGCACGGCCAGAAGGTTTCCGCAGGAGATGCTCGGCCAGCCCCTGCGGGAGCTGGGAGGCGAGGTCTCGCCCTGCGCCTCCAGCCAGATAGTCTCCGAGGCTCGTAAGGGTCGCTCTTATCGCCCCCTCCGCTTCGTCGAACGAGTCAAGCTCGGCTCGTCGGCGAACCCTGTCTACAAACTCCTCGTACTGCATGCGCTTATCCCTTTTTAATAACCGCCTAGGGCAGCGGTTCTCCGCCGGTCACAGCGATCACCTCACCGGAGATGTAGCTAGACTCCTGGGAGGCCAGGAACACGTACGCGGGCGCAACCTCCGCCGGCTGCGCCGGTCGGCCTATCGGCTGGCTTGCCCCAAACCCGGAGACTCCCTGTTCGGGGGGATATGTGGCCGGTATGAGCGGGGTCCACACCGGGCCGGGCGCTACGACGTTCACCCTGATCCCCTGAGGGGTCGTCTCCTGCGCCAGCCCGTAGGAGAACGTTATTATCGCCCCCTTCGTCGCAGCATAGTCGAGGAGTAGCGGTTTGGGGTGGTAAGCCTCTTTAGAGGAGGTGTTGATGATGGAAGCACCCGGTTGCATGTGCGGGATGGCAGCCTTGCACAGGTAGAACATCGCGTAGATGTTCGTCTTGAACGTGCGGTCGAACTGCTCGGAGGAGATCTCCTGTATACCGTTGCGGACCATCTGGTAGGCAGCGTTGTTTACCAGGACATCTATCTTGCCGAACTCCTGCACAGCTTGATCGACGATCCTCTGGCAGTGGCTCTCATTCCTGATATCACCCGGAACGGGGACCGCTTTCTTACCGGACTCTTGCACGATCCGCACCGTGTCCCGGGCGTCCGATTCCTCCTCTTCGAGGTAGGAGATCAGCACGTCCGCGCCCTCTCGCGCAAAGGCCAGAGCAACGGCACGTCCAATACCGGAGTCGCCGCCGGTGACAATCGCTGCTTTGCCTGTCAGCCTGCCGCTGCCGCGGTACGTCTCCTCCCCGTAGTCAGGCCTCATATCCATCTGGGATTCCAGGCCGGGGTGTTCTAGCTCCTGCTCAGGGACCTCCTGTGGGTACTGGTCCACCGGGTTCTGCTGGGTGGTCTGGTCTTCGGGCATTTCTCGTTAGTACCTTTCTTCTTCGTACGTACCGGAAAACGCTGGAACCGTGCTACTAGCTTCTACGCCAGTCCTTTGCCCATACACCCCTCTCGCCAAACCCGATCCAAGCCGGTCGATTAAATAGCCCCCGGAGGGGGTAGAGAGTAAGGTCTACGCCCGTAGCGGGTGATAGTCAGGACTACCTCCGGGGTGGCGGTAGGCGTGCCGTGGCGAAAACAGCAAAACAGAGAATAGGGTACAGAAACCGTGAAGCTCCCTCATAGGATCTCGGGGGAATCGAACGCTCTCCTCAGAATCGGCATGGTGCATATGTTGTCCGGCGCCATACCCTTATACATCGTCAACGAGTACCCGAAATCCGGCGGCACCTGGGTCGGACAGATGCTTGGGCGGGCTCTCAGGG
>JALZFP010000071.1 GCA_030861485.1 Actinomycetota bacterium
ACGAAGGCCTGCTCGCCGTCCGGACTGAACACCACCTTTGAAGGCCCTTTGGCGGTCTCTATTCGGTCGACCTCCTCGCCGGTCTCCAAGCTAACGACCGAGACGTAGTCCTCGCCGCGCACCGCTGTCCAGACCTGGGTGCCGTCCGGCGAGATGAAGGCCTCGTGAGGGGAGCGGCCTACATAGCTCGTCTGCACGACCTCGTTAGAGGAGGTGTCCACTATCTGGGTGGCGTTGGAGGTGACGTCGACGACGTCGAGGAACCGTCCATCCGGAGAGAAACCGAGGCCGTGGGTGTTCACCTGGTTTCTGTCCACCGGACCTAAAACACCATCGAGACGGGGTTGGCCCAGCGGAATGGTCCCCAGCACCTCGCCTTCGTTATCGTTGGCGGATGGATCAATCACCGTGACAGTGTTGGAGGACTGGTCGGCCGTGTAGACTCGGTCGCCAGACGAGATGGCCTGCGCTCCGGGCAGCGCCGGCGCCTGCCGGACTCCTGATTCCCCGGTGGTGCTGTCTTCGCCCTGCGTGGCGGTCGTGGTCATCGAGGTTGTGCCCTCCTGAGCGGTAGCTTCATGACCTGCGGCTTCGCCGCCTGCGACCGCGGGCACAAGTGCCACCATAAGCACCGCCACCAGGAACGGAGGTGCAAGGTTTCTTCTTACTCTAATCGTGTTCTCCTTCCGGGTTATCGGGTAGCGACAGGCCCGCTGGCAAAAGTAGCGCAGCGCTTTGGCAACCTATAGCTGTCGGGCGATTATACGGAGAGACCGACCGGTTAGTTCAGCCAGTTCTCGAAGATGAACGATCTAGGACCCATGAGGGGTTTTGCAAGACACTCTTAGTAGGACCCGGGAGCGACGCCGCCGGCGAGCCAATACCCTTTACGAGTTCGAGATGGCGTTGCGCGAGGAAGGCCTCTCGAACTTTGTCTACGACGAGGGGGAAGGCCTCATTCGATTCTGCTCTCAGATACGCTCACACCTTCTTTATACGCCCCTCCCTCGTAAACCCCTACCTCTGCGGTCTAGCCGTCATTCCCAGGGCGCTCGGCGCCCGATGCTTCTACGTCCTCCTCGCCTCCTTCGGCCGGTTCTTCGGGGTGTGAAGACGTGCGAGGCCTCTCGGTACCTTCGTCGGTCTCCCCAGCTCGTTCGGCACCCGCTGCCTCTTCTACGGCTTCGTCGCTTCCCTCCGCGGGCTCTTGGGGGTGCTGCGGGCGTTTCTCGCTCATGGTGCTCTCCTCCTTTGGTCTTACAGGCTCTCGCCGATAAAGCGCGCAAGGTCTACGGTGCGGCAGGAGTAGCCCCACTCGTTGTCGTACCAGCCGAAGACCTTGACCGCCTTGCCGTTGGCCATGGTGAGCTGTGAGTCGAAGACGCAGCTCGCCGGGTTGCCGATGATGTCCGTGCTTACCAGCGGGTCTTCAGTGTAGTGCATGATGTCTTTCAGCTCCCCCTCAGCGGCCCGTTTGTAAGCGTCGTTGACCTCCTCTATGGAAGTCTCCCTGTTGAGCTGCGCCACGAAGTCCGTTATGGAGCCGTCACAGACCGGCACCCTTAGGGCCATCCCGTCCACCTTACCCTCAAGCTCCGGGAAGATCGTGCCGGCCGTACGAGCGGCCCCGGTGGAGGTCGGGACGATGTTCTGGGCGGCCGCCCGGGCGCGCCTGGGGTCTTTGTGCGCCGCGTCCAGGAGGCTCTGATCGCTGGTGTAGGCGTGGCAGGTCGTCATGTAGCCCCACTCTATCCCGAAGTTGTCCTGCAGCACCTTTACCATCGGGATGATGCAGTTGGTGGTGCAGCTCGAGTTGGATACCACATGGTGGTTCTCCGGATCGTAGGACTCGTGGTTGACCTTGTAGACGAAGGTCGCGTCGGCACCCTTGAGCGAAGCGGTGACGACGACCTTTTTGGCGCCACCCTCGAGGTGTCCAGCGGCACCCTCTCGGTTCGTAAACACACCGGTCGACTCGATGACGACGTCGGCGCCCACGTCGCCCCAAGGGACGTTGGCGGGAACCCTCTCGCAGAAGGCCTTGATCTCGCGCTCCCCGATGCGCAAGATGCTGTCCTCCACTCTCACGTCCTCGGGCCACATCCCGTGAATGGAGTCGCGCTTAAAGAACACCAAGCTCTGCCTCGGCCTCGTGTCGTTGACCGCCATGATTTCGACGTCGCTGTTCTGCATCGCCGCTCTGGCAACCAGCATCCCGATTCGCCCGAACCCGTTGATCCCTACCCGTACGCCCACCGTTTCTCCTCTTGGCCTCGTGCAACATCCCGTATTTCGACCTGGTACCAACCAACGGCCGAATGGCCGGAGCCCGGCTAACTCTAGTACCTCGGCCAGGTAGTACTGTCGGTCTACGTCTCGACAGACAAAGTCCTCTGTCGCCCTGTCAGCCTGTCCATAAACCCTCTCTCTTCCCCCGCTCCTGTCAAGCTCACCTCGAAGATGGGAACTTCGTACCGTTCCACTCCTGCTATCGTTTCGCCGCCTGCTTCGGCGCTTTCGCTCCGCAACCGGCTGGCCTCCTCCTCGCTATCGCGCATAGCCTGCTCGCTCTCCCAAAGCGTTATAGAAAGCGCCTTGCCGGTCTCGCGGTCGGCGAGGAAGAGAACTCCCGAAAAGCCCGCTATGTTGCGCATGGCGGGCAAGATGCGCTCGCGGGCATGGCTTATGCCCTCCTGCATTCGGTCTGGAGGACCTTCATAGGTGCTCACTCGGGCGAACATGCCGTCTCTCCTCCTTTCCCAGCATCCCCAAGCGGGCTAGTGCTTACACACACAAGCATAGTGCCATCTCGCGAAGTCTGGTGCATCTTCCTCGACTCCTCTAAGGAATCTTTCGCCTGCAAGGACAAGACGCGCGATGCTATCAGCTGCACGAATTGGAGAACCTCCAAGGCTTCCCCCTACTGCGTGTATATGGGCCACGAGCCTAGCGAAGGTCGTGATCTCTACCTCTCTGTGGGCCAGGCCTGGGCACAAGCTAGCATCGAGGATCACAGGATAAGCATCAAGTGCTTAACAACGAGAAGGGCTGTGGCTACTAGAGATAAGGACCCCGGCCCACCGTAGCACCGTAGATTGGGTTGCCTGCCGACCGTGGGGCACTTCTTCTCCCTGAGGCGTGCCGGCGGTAGGCCTTCAGGTCGCGGTAGACGAGCTTGCAAGAACCCGTCTTACCCTGCGGGCCGTCTGCTCGAGACAGAGCGGGGCTCGGAGGACCCCAGAAAGGGGTGACGGCTGCCAGGTTAAGTGCCGAACAAAGCGGGAACACTGGGGCCAAGCAACTGCACGCCAGGGGAGGAGGAGAGTTGGAATACCCCAACCTCACCAAAAGGCTTGAGATGCTTCAGTTCCTGCACCGAGCGCTCGAGGAGCACCAGAACCGGGGAGACGTCGGACTGGTACTAGAGTTCTACAATCCCCCGCCTCATGAGGGCTTGGACTCCTACAATACTCTCCCTCGCTACGATGCTGCGCCGCGCATGACGGTGTTCGGGACGAAGGTGGACGTTGCGCAGGAGCTAGGTATGGGCGGTGCGGAGGCCATCGACCTGTTGAAAAATTTGGAGACAGACGAATATCTTGACCTGAGCTACGCCGGCAGTGGACCCTACGTTGATGCCGGAGAGGTTGTGGTCGACTTTACCGAAAAGGGCCTGAACGCCATCGGAGTGCTTCCCGACCCGAACGAGGCCCTACTAGCGAGGCTAGAGGACATCGCACAAGCTCTAAGGGATCTTGAAGGTGTACGCCTCGACAAGAAGAAGTCGGCCGTAGCCGCGGTGGAAGAGCTGAAGCATTTCGTACGTGCTCTGCCGCCCCAAAACGCCGTAGAGCTACTAGGCAAGTTGCCCAGCGTACTCGGGGTTGGCAACAGGTAGCCAGGTTCTCAGAATCCCGCCCTCTAACGCTCTCTAGAGTAAAGAGGCGTGCAAAGGGCTCGGTACCGTGGGTAACGCCGATATCAGTACCAGAGAGGAAAGCTAACTTCTCCTAGCTGACGGCTCTAAGGGGGTCAACGTGAGAGACGAAGTTATCCTTCTGGCAGAAGACAACGCAGACATGGCAGAGATGTTCGTTATGGTGCTCGATAGGAGTGGCTTTACCAACGAAGTAGTCATTGCCCGCGACGGGGTGGAGACGCTGGACTACCTGCTCGGCCGGGGCGAGCACGCCGGACGAGACACCACTGATACACCTGGTCTGGTCGTGTTGGACCTGAACATGCCCCGCATGGGCGGGCTGGAAACGCTCCAGCGTCTGCGCTCATACGAGGAGACCAAGGTCTTGCCGGTAGTGGTGATGTCCGCCAGCGCTGATCCGAGGGACAAGGACGAAGCCTACCGCTTGGGAGCCAATAGCTTCATCGACAAGATAACGTCTAGGGTAGCCTACCCCGAACTGGTGCCACTCATCGCGCAGTATTGGTTATACGCGAATGCGTCTCCGTCCTTCTCGGCTTGACTTCTGGGCGGCATAGGAGTGGGTGGTTTTTCTGACGCCGCGAGGGGGTAGCAGAGGCATTATGAGGAGAGGTGGCAGAGTGGTTTAATGCAGCGGGCTAAAAGAAGAAGCCCGCTTCGCCAGTACTCCTGGCGTCGGAGGTTCGAATCCTCCCCTCTCCGCTGCAACTCGCTGGACACAAAGAAAGAGAGAGAGGAGTGTTGAGGATATGAAGCTGAGGTTCGATGAGGTGCTTTACGATCTTGAGCAGGAGCGCCAGCGCGTCGACGAAGACCTAAGGCGCTTCGCAGTCGCTGCCGCTTACTTGAGGACCCTCCTCCTGCCCCCCAGGCGTCGCC
>JALZFP010000072.1 GCA_030861485.1 Actinomycetota bacterium
GCGCGGCAGGAACGGATAGAGTATGGCTGCTCCATCAAGCGGCGGGATCGGTATCAGGTTCAGGATAAAGAGCAGACCGTTGGCGAATGCCAGGAACCAGAGCATGATGAGCAAGTACCCGCCCCCGAACGCCGGTAGCTGGAGAAGCACCGCGCAGAGTGCGACCACGATGAGGTTCGAGGCCGGGCCGGCGGCGGCGACGGCGATCGGTCCCCACAGCCCACCACGGAGCTTGGAGGGTGTGACCGGGGTACTCCCCCAGCCCACGCCCACCATGAAGATCATGAGCACGCTCAGCAACTCAAGGTGCGCCACCGGGTTCAGGGTCACCCGGCCCTCCCGGTAGGCCGTGTCGTCGCCCAGAGAGTAGGCCGACGTTGCGTGCGCCGCCTCGTGCACCACGATACCCGCGAGGATGCCCACCACGAACGCCACCGCGGCCAATGGGTTCTGTTGAAAGAGGTAGAGGAACATCGCACCTATTCTATACACACCTGGAGGCGTGACGGAAGTCAGCGGAAGATTAGTTTAAGAGAGAGCTGCGCTAGTCGCCCTGCGAGGCCGCCATCGTGACGTGGTTGCCAGCGTCGGAGGTATATTCCGCTAGCTGCGGTTTCAGGACCCCAGCCGAGTCCGCCACCTCTCCCAATTCGGTGATACCGGCGGTTACAGGCGATTGGGGACCCACTTCGCCGTCTATGTTACCGACGAGGGAGACGAAGACCCTGATGTCCGGGTTGTCCGCGGGCCTTATCTCTACAACGCTGGCGTCCTCATGGAGCACGGGATCCGGGCGCACCGCCGTTACCATCCCGGTCACCGGTGCGTAGACCCTGGTCCCCGCCTTGGCCCCCACGTCAAGGGCGCCAGTACTGGGTCCCTGTCGCCTGGCCGGGTCCATAACATAGTATTGGATCTTCTCGGGCGCGGAGTCACCCAGGACCAGCCTGAACAAAGGGTTCCCCGAAAGGTTTCTTCCCTGCGGCGACATCTCCAGGAGGTTATCGCCTTCTGGGTGGTACCCAAGCCCCGTTACGTACTCGGGCCGAACGGGACTCGAGAGGCCGACCCCGGCGGCCTCCGCCAGCACCACGTCCGGCCCTGCATTATTCGGGTCTATAGGGAGCGTCTGCTCACTCGTCCGCGAGGCCTGAACGAACGCCACGAAGACGAGCGCCAGGATACCTAGCAGGATTATCGAGACCGCAAGTATCCGCCGTCGCCGGTACACGCTGCGATCTCTGACCTTGCGTGCTACCCGGCCTTCGACAGGCCGCTCCGTAGAGATTCTGCGGTCGGGAGTTGGCCTTCGCCGGTTCGGCGCCGCAAACGCGGCGCTCGAAGATATAGACCCAACATGTTGGGCCCGTTGTGTATTGCCCCCTCTCATACTGGGGCGGGATTATACAGAAGGGGCGTCCGAAGTAAAGTAGGCTCGACTGCGGTTCGAGGGCTGGTATATTTCTTGGGTAATTGGGCACGTAGAAGATGCTGCCGCCCCTGAAGTAGACACCGGAGATAAGAGTGTCCGCGAAGAAGCTGGTCCTCATCGTACCCGGCGCGGTACGGGTACAGTCCCTGCTGCAGAATCCGGAGGTCCTGACAAACGGGGCGGCCGGACTTCTGGACCAGGCTCGGGGCTTGCCCTACGCCGGGAAGCAGATCGGCGTCGTAGACCAGGTGAAGCTTAGGAGGCTCGTGCAGAGCAACGCGCCCTCGCCCGGGCAGCTCCTGAGCGTCACCTTAGGTTTTATCCTCGGGGCCTTCGGGGTGCTGCTCAACCTCTTGCTCATGCTTCTCATCTCCGTGTACCTCCTGCTCGACCGGGAATGGATCTCGACCGCCACGCTCAGCTTCGTGCCGGCGACACTTCGGGATCAGACCATAGAGTTCATTCACACCGTAGAGAGCACGCTCATCAAGTACCTGAGGGGACAGTTGCTCTTCGCGATAAAGGGCGCGATAGGTTGGGCCATCACCTACTTCACCTTCGGCCGCTACTCGCTCCTGATCGGGCTCTGGATTGGTGCCACAGAGATTATTCCCGTGTTCGGGGCCTTCCTCGGGGCGGTGCCGGCGGTCGCGATAGCGCTTTTTTCGAGTGGTTTTACTCAGGCCCTTGCTGTCGCGGCGCTTTTTCTCCTCGCCCAGCAACTGGAGGGCAACATCCTGGGGCTCAAGGTCCAGGACAGCTGCGTAAGCGTACATCCTCCGTGGGTGCTCTTCGCCACTCTGGCAGCGACGGTCCTCTACGGCATCTTTGGCGCTATCTTAGCCGTCCCCATCGTCGCCATACTGGCCGCGACCTTGGGCTACCTGCGTAGGACGCCCCTCTTCGAGGGGTGGCGCAAGCCCCCCAACATAATGGTTGCCCCTGAAGAGGCGGAGCCTCGAGAGGGCCCCGCCGTGCCTGCGGAGAGCCCGACGACTGGCGAGAAGGTGAGCGTCCGGTGCTTCGTGGATAGGAAAAGGTAGGTCGCCGTGGGACTACCACACAGGGAACCACGCCGGTCGTTCTCTTATAAGGAGGCCTTCCGGCGGCTTATACGGCCCCTGGCCCGCTTTCTCTCGGCGATGCGGGTTCGCCCGGACGCTCTGACCGCCACGGGGTGGGCTTTTTCGCTCTGCGCTGCTGTATTGTTCGCGGTCGGGTACACGAAGATGGCCGGCGCTGTTATGCTCTTCGCGGGTCTCTTCGACGCCCTGGACGGCGCTGTTGCCCGCGAGTCGGGCCGGATGAGCACCTTTGGGGCCTTCCTGGACTCGACACTGGACAGGTTCTCGGAGGCGGCAATCTTCGTCGGCGTGATCTTCTTCTACGCGGCCTCCCAGCCCTATGCGGCCCTCTTGGCAGGTGTCGCGATGACCTTCTCGCTGATGACCTCCTACACTCGCGCCCGCGCTGAGGGCCTCGGTCTAGATTGCGAGGTCGGGCTTCTCGAACGCGCGGGCCGTGTGATGATACTCTCGCTCTTCTCCCTCGCCGGTCTCTTGTTCGCCGGCCTGGCCCTGGTCGCCGCCGGTGCCCTCGTGACCACTGCCCAGCGCTTTCTCCACGTGCGCCGCCTCACGAGGGGCTGAAGACCCGAGTGGCCGCGAACGGCTCCCCGCTCTCGGCCACCGGTGACTACGGGGCAAAGACCTCCCGCGAAGCCGCCCAAACAGCCCGCCGGACGACCCGCGCCGGCCCAGAGCCCTTCGGGGATCCCCTCTCTGGCATCTTGCTCGTTGCGGAACCGGCGGCAGGAGCGGCGAACGCCAGAGTAGTGGATGCTCTCCGTCGTAGCCTGGCCACCGTGAAGCTCGACGAGGCCTACGTTACCTGGATCCATTCGGATCTCCTCGAAGAGATACTCTCTCTAGAGCCCGGCGCCCTGGTGGCGGTCGGTCCCGCCGCCGCCCGCGCCATAGATTCTTTGGACTACCCGCTTGCCAGGATGGCGTTCTCGGAGGTACCGGAAGGCTCCTGGTTCGCCTGGACAAAGGGGGCCTCTGGCCTCAGGCTCCCCGCCCTCGCCCCTGCCCTGGAAGATGAAGACGCAAAACGCCACTTCTGGCGCGCCTTCCTCGCCCTTCGTGCCCTCGCCCCCGAAGAGGCCGCTGGGCGCCTTTGACGCTCCGCTGAGCGAAGAGGTCTGGCCCCTTCGTCTTGCCGCTCAGCGTTGTAGGACTTGCGGCGGTCGTGGTATTGCTTCCTTTCTTGGAAGTTACAGACACCCTCGTCCAGTCCATCTTGGCCTACGTCTTAGTCCTTCTCCCCGTGGGTGCGCTCCTCTACGGGCTCCTGGCCTTGGCAGCCGATCTCATGTACTCAGCCTACTCTTCCTCGGGTCCACCCCGGGACCGTGAAGGTGGTGGCCGCCGCTCATCCCGGCGGTCCTCGGAGACGCTGCTAAAACGTCCCGCCCTGTAGTCGCTTGCGCTGCTGCTCGTCACCGATGCTCTAACGAGTGCGCTCGCTTAACCACGCCTCGCACTCGCTCGCCGCGTTACCTCGTCGAGCGGCGCGCTACTCATAGCGGCCTTGCTACCGCAGCCGACCAAATCACCAGCTCCTCAACTCCAACGAGATGGAGGGGCTCGTCACCCACACCCCCAAGGAGATCGCCGGCTAGCCGCTAAGCATAGTACGTCCTTACTAACTATCTGCTGGATATAGGCGCGGCGGTCCTGGCCGTCGCCCGGTAGCACCGACTGCTTTGAGGAGGGTGACCGCCCTCGCCAGACGAGTTTCCACCTCAATACGCCGCGCTATACACCATGCTTGTGACTCTTTCTCAGAACATCGTCCTACCCCTTGTCCTCTCCTCGTCCTTTCCCCTTATAAACGCCTACCCTCCCGCACAACCTTCTCCGGTTCCCGAAACATTGCTCTGGCATGATTATGTGCTTAGAGCTACATTAAGATTGTTAAGTTTCGTTAAAAAAGCGTTTCGTGCGGGAAACTGGAATTCCCTTTATTTAAGCCTTGTTCTCAGTGTCGGGTGTTTGCCTCGGACTAACTGTGGCATTGCACAATATCTTGTACTTCCCTAAAGTGTGTGATCAGGAGGGGGGGATCCGAGTGAATCCCCCGTAGTGAAAAACTCATACAACGGCGGGAAGGAGCCCGGAAGCTATGCCTCGAAGGGTCAATCCTGTACTACTTTGTGGTCTCGTAATAGTGTCAGTACTCTTATTTGCGCTTTCGGCGGGTGCTGCGCCGGGTGAAGGTGGCGCGCCGGAGGAGGACGTTGTGCCGGTGAGCGAGGGTGTTGCGCCAGAGCAAGGTATCGTGCCGCCGGGTGGCGAGGTGCCAAGTGGGATCTCTGCACTAGAGAACAGCGGCGCGCAGGATGCGAACGCCGCGTCCGAGAAAGGTCCTTCGTCGGACGAGGCCCCTGCTTCGGAGGACGAGACGCGGGACGCGCCGGTAGAAGTTTCCGGGGAGACGGCCAAGACGATTGAGGACATGCAAGACAAGGCCGAGGCGAAATACGGGAAGTACAAGAACGCGCTCTTCGAGAAAGATAAGCTGGCCAACGACATAACGCAGGCGAGAAGCGACCTCGTGAACATCGAGTCCGAACTCGCAGAGCACCAGAACGAACTCGACGAGGCCGAGAACGAACTCGGAGAACAGGCGAGGAAGGTGCACAAGTACGGCCAGGGTGGCGTCATGGACGTCCTGCTCAAGGCAAAAGACTTCCGCGAGTTCGTCAAGCTGTTGGGATTCGGGATGCAGCATCTCAAGGACGACTATGACAAGGTCCAGGCGGTGCGCGAGAGCAAGTACGAGCTCGAGGCTACGAAGGAGGAGCACGAGAGGAACAAGGAGGCTCTTGAGGCCCAGCTTCAGAGCCTGGAGCAGACGCGCGAGGAGGAGACTACCTGGCAAGACGAGGCGCAGAACGATAAGGAGGCGCTGCAGAACTTCGTTGAATCGCTCCCCGCAGCGGAGCAAAAGGAGGTTGTCGAGAAAGAGCCGGCCAACAAGTCCGTGGAAGCTCTGGACCACGTCGAGAAGGTGCTCCTGGAAGCCTCTCAGGGGCAGCTCGACGAGGAAACGGGGAGCCTTGATGAGAACGCGCAGAACGCGACCACGGAGAATGAGCAGCCTCTTCCGCACGGAGCAGAAGGCCCCGACGACGGGCCCGCGGAGGAGGATCAGGGCCGTCAGGTCAAGGTCGCCGAGGCTGTTGCCGAGACGATTCGCGAGTGGCCCATCATAAAGGAGCAGGTCGAGAAAGAGTCCGGTGGGAACGCAAAGCAGCCTGGCGAGGAAGCCGGAGAGAACCCGGAGCAGAACCCTGCCGAAGAGCAACTCGCCGCTGCGGACGAGAAGCGGACGAAGGCCCAGGAAGGGGCCAAACAGGCCGCCGAGCAGGTCGCTAAGGAGATGCAGGCCAAGGACGAAGCAGCTGCGTGGGAGAACGAGGCCGAGAAGGTCCAGCAGGCTGCCGAGCAGGCCCCCCCCGAGGAGCAGGAGAAGCTCCGAGACGCGGCAAAAAATGCCAAGCTACAGGCCAACTTTGCCACCGAGCAGGCAAACAAGGAGAAGCAGGACGCGGAGAAGATCGCTACTCAGGCCGCCGACGAGTTGAACACTGCGGACAAGGAGTTTGCCGACGCGCAGATGGCCGCCGGAAAAGTTACCCCGTTTGCCCTGAATCCGCTCGCTCCAGCTGGTACGGGGGGTGGAGTGCTCGGCCAAGGCGGTACGGGGGGTGGAGTGCTCGGCGAAGCAAAGAGCTGGTTGGGCGTGCCCTACGATTACTCGCACTCGGCGGGGCAGACGCGCCGCGCGGTGGACTGCTCCGCCTTCACGGCGGCGGTCTATAAGAAGTTCGGGTATGTTCTGCCCGACTCGCCGGCCGGTCAGATGGGTATGGGCACTCCGGTCTCTGGGACCCCCAAGGCAGGCGACCTGGTCTTCTGGAGCGAGGACGGCAGCGGCGTGCCCACCCACGTCGGTATAGCCAATGGCGACGGTACTACCACCCATTCCTCGAGCTTTACGGGAGAGGTCAGCGTAACGCCCATGAAGTACATCAAAGGCTATCTGGGCGCGAGGAGATTGATGTAGCCTCAAGGCTGGGCGCAAAAGCAAGCAAGGGAGGCTCCGCTCGGGGCCTCCCTTTTCGGTTCTCAGGATTAGTGTACCGGCGTTTCGATAATCCTTCCTCTCCTCCGAAGGTCCAAGCTGCCCAAGCCCTCGCAGGCACCAGGGAGAGAGTAGAGAACTGTGCCTCTGCCAGGAGACTTGCCAGATACGAACATACCTAAATACCCGGGCTAGCGGTGATGTAACCCCTTCCCTTTTGTTCGTCGTTGCGGGTTAGATTTGTTTATCCCTGGGTAGAGATACGTGCGGAATCGCAGGGCTGGGTGGTGCGGCCAGGGCACGGGGCCGCGGGACCGGTTCCTGGAGGCGAACTGAGATGACCTTTGAGACTATGGAAGACAAACAGAGGAGAGGGATAGGTTTCCCCGAGCCGATCGTTCTGGAGTTGCCGAGCAGCTCGGAGTACGCTTTACTCGCCCGGCTAGTTGTCTCCTGCGCGGGACAGCTCGCCGACTTCGAACCGGAGGACGTCTACGACCTGAAGCTGGCCGTCACGGAGGCGGTTACCAACGTCATCCGGCACGCGGCCGTCGACTACTTCCAGGTAGAGTACAAGATCCTCCCCGGAGCGGTGGAGATCACCGTCGTCGACAGCGGCGGGGGGTTCGATGTCGACAGCCTAAGCGAGAAGCCCGGCGATCACGGAGGCTTCGGCCTCGCGGTGATCCGGAGCCTCGTCGACGAGGTCACCCTGAACTCGAGGACCGGCGGCGGCACACGCCTTAAGATGGTCCGGCACGCTACTTCTCCGGAGCGGGCTCCCTAAAACCCGAGAAAATGGGAAACTCGCTCGGTTTTTCTCCTCCAATGGGTTGCGCCTTTTTCGTACGGCAATATACTTGTGGCCGTAATCGACGGCGTCCATCAACACCAAGCGGGGAGGATCTTGCTACAGCGGGTAAACGCGGGTAACAAGTCTCTGGCCGACTACCGTAGCATAATCCGGCGGGAGCTCTATGAGGAGTTGCAGGACCTCTCGGAACGCTTGAAGGGCGTTCGGGTCTTGCACATAAACGCCACGAGCTTCGGTGGGGGCGTAGCGGAGATCCTGTACACCCTGGTACCGCTTACTCGCGACGCGGGTCTCGACGCTGAGTGGGGCGTGATGTTCGGAGCAGAGCCCTTCTTCAACGTCACCAAGAACTTCCATAACGCCTTGCAGGGGGCCCCATATTGGCTGTCTGTGGAGAGCCGGGCGATCTACGAGGAGTACAACCGCCTGTCGGCGGAGGCCCTGGAGGACGAGTGGGACATAGTCTTTGTCCACGACCCGCAGCCGGCCCTGCTGAAGCACTTCTCCGGCGGCCTCTCGCCAGAGACGAAGTGGATCTGGCGCTGTCACATAGATACCTCAACCCCGAATCGCCAGGTCCTCGACTACCTCTTTCCTTACATCCGGGACTACGACGCCCAGGTCTACACCATGATGGAGTACACCCCTCCGGACCTCGATCTCGAGGGGCTGGTCATCGTCCCGCCGGCCATAGACCCCCTCTCGCCGAAGAACATGGCCCTCTCGGCCGACGATGCCCGCTACATCACCAACCAGTTTGGCGTAGACGGCGAGAGGCCGTTCATCTTGCAGGTCTCGCGCTTCGACCCCTGGAAGGACCCTCTGGGAGTTATAGATGCCTACCGGATCGTGAAAGAAGAGATCCCCGAGGTGCAGCTCGTACTTATCGGCTCCATGGCCCACGACGACCCAGAAGGCTGGGACTACTGGTACAAGACCGTCAACTACGCCGATGGCGACCGGGACATCTTCCTCTTCTCCAACCTCACCAACGTCGGCGCCATCGAGGTAAACGCCTTCCAATCCGTGGCTGACGTGGTGATGCAAAAGTCTATTCGTGAGGGGTTTGGGCTCGTGGTGACGGAGGCGCTCTGGAAGGCTCGGCCACTGGTCGCCGGCAGGGTTGGTGGTATTCCGATGCAGGTTGTCGATGGGGGTGGCTTGCTCGTGGACGACGTCCCGGAGGCCGCGGCCGCCTGCCTGAAGATCCTCAAAGACCCAGACTTCGCCCGCCAGATGGGACGCCGCGGCAAAGAACACGTCCGGAAGGAGTACCTAACTCCCCGCCTCCTGCGCGACGACCTCAAACTCTTCGCTAAACTGCTTGGCGTGTAAGCGAAGAGCTGAAAAAAGGCCGCGAGGAGGGTACGCATGGGCGCACTAGGCGAGAGTGGCGGGGAGGCGGCGGAGAACACGCGGTTCGTTATCGTCTCGAACCGGGGGCCAGTGACCTTCTCGCGAAGCGAGTCGGGTGAGCGCGGGTACTCCCGTGGGGCAGGGGGCCTCGTTACGGCACTGAACGCCGTCTCGCGTCGCCGACAGGAGGTTGTCTGGATCGCCTCGGCCCAGAGCGAGGAGGACGCACGCGTTGCTGAAGAGAGTCTCGAGGAACCCTACAAGGTCGAAGACCTGAAGATCGTCCTCGTCGAGCACGACGAGGAATCCTACGACTTGATGTATAACCACCTGGCCAACCCTCTGCTCTGGTTCGTTCAGCACGGTCTCTATGACCTTCCTTACGAGCCAGAGCTTGGCGAGGATACGCAGAGGGCCTGGGAGGACGGCTACGTCGTCATAAGCGAGAACTTCGCCGAGGCCGTGGGCAGCACGCTCGAAGCTATCGGGGGTGAGGAGCCCGTGATCCTCGTCCACGATTACCAGCTCTATATGGTCCCGCACGCGCTTCGGGAGCGCCTCGGCGACGACCCCTTCATCTCCCTCTTCGTCCATATCCCCTGGCCCGATCCCGAGACGTGGCGTGTCCTGCCACGTTACGTGCGTGAAGGCGCCGTGAGAAGCCTTCTCGAGGCCAATGTCGTAGCCTTTCACACCGAGGGTTACGCCCGCAACTTCGTCCGGACGGCGCAAGAGGTGCTTGGGGTTAAGACGAACGAGGGGGAAGGTGTGATCCACCTCGGAGATCGTGAGGTGTGGGTGCGGGCGTACCCTATTTCCATAGACCCGAGCGAGTTTGAGGAGCTCGCGCAGAGTGAGGAGGTTCTGGAAGGGGAAGAGTCGGTAAAGAACCTAGCCGGCAAGCTCCTACTACGCGTAGACCGTATGGACCTCTCAAAGAACATCGTTCGGGGATTCCACGCCTACGATCGGATGCTCGAACGGTATCCACAAATGCGAGAGCAGGTCACCTTCCTCGCCCGGTGCCAACCCTCACGTGGCGACATCCCCGAATACGCAAGGTACGCTGAGGACATCCAGAACGTCGCTGGCGAGATCAACGAGAAGCACGCCACTGGCTCTTGGAGGCCCATCGAGCTCTCGATGGAGGACGATTTTCCCCTCTCCGTTGCCGCCTACAAAAACTACGACGTGCTCCTCGTCAACGCCGTCCGCGACGGCATGAACCTGATCGCCAAAGAGGCCGTGATCGCCAACGAAAAAAACGGTGTTCTCCTCCTCTCCGAGAACGCCGGCGCCCACGAGGAACTCGGCGAGCATGCCCTCACCGTCAATCCCTTCGATATAGACGAGCAGGCCGACGCCCTCTACGAAGCACTGACCATGCCCGAAGACGAACGCGCCCGCCGCGCAGAGGAGCTAGAACAAACCATAAGGTCCTACACCATAGAAGAGTGGGTTGAGGCGCAGCTGAGGGACATAGCTGCTTATCAAGAGCGGCGAAGGTAGAGTTGCAAATAAACGTCTCTACAAGGCTCCCAGCCATCTTCGTCGGGCTAGCCAACTTGGTCGTTCTGGCCGACCCTAACAGCGTCGCTTAACCGCTTAGCAGAAGGGAAACGTAGGACGGTACGAAGCTCTCCCGCCC
>JALZFP010000079.1 GCA_030861485.1 Actinomycetota bacterium
AGCCACCTCTCGGCTTCTTCTAGCGTCATACCCTTGCGTTCGGCGTAGTCAGAGGCCTGGTCGCGGCCTATCTGGGCGACGCCAAAGTAGCGGGAGTCGGGGTGGGAGAAGTAGAAGCCGCTGACCGCCGAGCCCGGCGACATGGCATAGCTCTCGGTGAGCTTGATGCCGGAGTTCTCTTCCGCGTCCAAGAGATCCCAGAGGATGCCCTTCTCGGTGTGCTCCGGGCAGGCCGGATAGCCTGGGGCGGGGCGGATGCCGCGGTACTCTTCCTTAATGAGGGCCTCGTTGTCCAGCTTCTCGTCCGCTGCGTAACCCCAGAGCTCCTTGCGTACCTTCTCGTGCATCAGTTCGGCGAAGGCCTCCGAGAGGCGGTCGCCCAGAGCCTGCACCATGATGGCGTTGTAGTCGTCGTACTCCTCGCGGAAGCGCTGCGCGACCCTCTCCTCGTTGAGCCCGGCGGTCACGGCGAAAAAGCCCATGTAGTCCTCTAGCCCCGTCTCTTTAGGTGCGACGTAGTCCGCCAGGGAGCGGTTGGGTCGGCCCGGCGGCTTCTGCCTCTGCTGGCGCAGGAAGTGGAAGGTCTTTAGCACGTCGTTGCGCGACTCATCGGTGTAGATCTCGACGTTGTCGTTTGGCAGCGCGTTGGCCGGGAAGAGCCCGATGACCGCGCGGGCCTTGAGCAACTTCTCCGCGATGATGCGGTCCAGGAGGGCCTGGCCGTCCTCGAAGAGTCTGCGTGCTTCCGCGCCCTTCTCCGGGTCGTCCAGGATCTTGGGGTAGCTACCCTTCATCTGCCAGGCGTGGAAAAAGAACGTCCAGTCTATGTAAGGGCGTATCTCCTCCAGCGGGAAGTCATCAAACGCCTTGACCCCGAGGAGGTTCGGCTTGGGCGGGGTGTACCCATCCCACTCTATCTTCTGGCGGTTGGCTCGCGCCTTTTCGAGGGTGGTGAGCTTGACGCCGGACCTGCGTCCGGCGTGCTTCTCGCGCACCTGCTCGTATTCGGTGGCGATCCTCTCGGCGTAGCCCGCCCGGTGCTTTTCGCTCACCAGGTTCTGGACCACACCCACGGCCCGCGAGGCGTCCTTCACGTGGATCGTGGGGTGCTCGTAGTTTGGAGCGATCTTGACCGCCGTGTGCGTCTGCGAGGTGGTTGCCCCGCCGATGAGCAGCGGTATCGTAAAGCCCTCGCGCTGCATCTCCTTAGCGTTGTGCACCATCTCGTCCAGTGAGGGCGTGATGAGGCCAGAGAGCCCGATAATGTTCGCGCCCTTCTCCTTCGCGGTCTGCAGGATCTTGGCCACCGGCACCATCACCCCGAGATCTATGACCTCGAAGTTGTTGCACTGCAAAATGACACCGACGATGTTCTTCCCGATGTCGTGCACGTCGCCCTTCACGGTCGCCAGCACGACCGTGCCCTTGGTCTGCTGGTTATCGCCCTGCTCCGCCTCGATGTACGGAATCAGGTAAGCAACGGCCCGCTTCATCACGCGCGCGCTCTTGACCACCTGCGGCAGGAACATCCTGCCCGACCCAAAAAGGTCCCCGACCACGTCCATCCCGTCCATGAGGGGACCCTCGATCACCTCTACCGGGCTCTCGTACTGGTGGCGTGCCTCCTCGACGTCATCCTCGATGAACTCGGCGATGCCCTTGACCAAAGCGTGCTCGATGCGCTTCTCCACCGGCCACGAGCGCCACTCCAGGGTCTCCTCCGCCTTGTCCGAGTCGCGGTCGCGGTACTCCTCGGCCAGCTCCAGCAGACGCTCGGTCGCGTCATCACGGCGGTTCAGGACCACATCCTCGACGGCTTCGCGCAGCTCCTCGTCTATCTCGTCGTAGACCGCGAGCTGTCCGGCGTTCACGATGCCCATCGTGAGCCCGGCGTTTATGGCGTGGTAGAGGAAGACGGCGTGGATCGCTTCGCGCACCGAGTTGTTACCGCGGAACGAGAAGGAGACGTTTGAGACACCGCCCGAGGTCTTGGCGTAGGGGAGCGTCTCGGAGATCTCACGCACCGCCTCGATAAAGTCTACCCCGTAATTGTTGTGCTCCTCGATGCCGGTGGCGATGGCGAAGATGTTGGGGTCGAAGATGATGTCCTCCGGCGGGAAGTCCACCTCCTCGGTGAGGATCTTATAGGCGCGGGTGCAGATCTCGACCTTCTGCTCCTTTGTGTCCGCCTGGCCCTCCTCGTCGAAGGCCATCACGATAACGGCGGCGCCGTACTTCTTCAACAGCTTCGCCTGCCGGATAAACTCCTCCTCGCCCTCCTTCATGCTGATGGAGTTCACGACCGGCTTGCCCTGCACGCACTTCAGACCTGCTTCGATGATGGACCATTTGGAGGAGTCGATCATAATGGGCACGCGCGAGATGTCCGGCTCGCTCGCGATGAGGTTGAGGAAGGTAACCATCGCCTCCTCGCCGTCGAGCATGCCCTCGTCCATGTTGACGTCTATGATCTGGGCGCCGTTCTCCACTTGGTTCTGCGCCACCTCAAGGGCCGTCTCGTAGTCGC
>JALZFP010000099.1 GCA_030861485.1 Actinomycetota bacterium
CAAAGTGTAACGACTGTCTACGACGGTCCGCTGCACAAAAAGAATCATACACTCGATGTCACTGACGTAAAATACGCCGTCTCAGGGCCTCTCACAGGGCCGCTCCCGGCTACTACGCCCGCGAGGCCTTCGCCCGCTGCTCCACTGCCGCGGAGACGAAGCCTGTCTCGGCCTCGGCACACGCTCGGCGGTCGTCTCGGAACCGATCCGCGAGGTAGTGTTAGCCGTGCGTATCCCCTGGCCGTCTCGGGGCTTGCGCGGAGGTGATCACGAAAGACGAGCCCCTGGTCCCAGCGATCTTCAGGCATCTCCACTACGTGCAAGTTGTGGGTACGCGAACCAGATCCCCGGCGACAAGCTCGTCGAAGAGCATCCGGTAGGGGTTGGGGTTCTCCGCCCGGTAAGAGTACCGAGACCCTCTAAAGAGCGATTGCAAGAGTAGGCCCTCCAGATCTCTCGCCCCCACCGTGAGGTCTATGGCCGGTTTCGCATCCAACCCCGGTACCGCCTTGCTACCCCCACCTGCTATATGGCCTGTACCCGAGATAGCAAAACGGCCTTGAGGCGCGAGCGTTCGAGGAAAAGAGGGAGAGCCGCTTGAGGTCGTACTGGCTCACGCATACCGACTCGGCCACTGCGCTGCAGATTCTCCCTATCGGTCTGTTCGCAACCGATTCTACGCGCCCTGCGCCTGTTCGACACCCCCCGTACAATAGTCTGAGATTCAGGGGAGACTGCCGAACGAAAGGAGCGGGATGAAGGCTATCAGGGTAAACGAGCATGGCGGGCCGGAGGTCTTGAACTACGAGGACGTAGAAGTTCCCGAACCTGGCGAGGGCGAGGCGCGCGTCAAGCTCGCGGCGTCCGGGGTGAACTTTATAGACACCTACCAACGCACCGGCCTCTACCCGAGGGAGACGCCGTTCACCCTGGGTCTCGAAGGGGCCGGTGAGGTCGAGGCCGTCGGCGAGGGGGTCGAGGAGATCTCGGAGGGAGACTACGTGGCCTTTGCGGGGGTACCGGGGGCCTACGCCGAGTACATCGTCGCCCCGGCTGAGAGGCTCGTCCCCTTCAATGCCACCCTCGTAGAGGCTCGAGTGGCGGCGGCCGTCATGCTCCAGGGAATGACGGCCCACTACCTGACCCACAGCACCTTCTCCCTGCAAGAAGGCCATACCGCGCTGGTACACGCGGCAGCCGGGGGCGTCGGGCTCCTGCTCTGCCAGATCGCCAAGCTGCGCGGCGCGACCGTTATAGGCACCGCTGGCACCGAGGAGAAGGCGGAGCTCGCAAAAGGCGCGGGGGCGGACGAGGTGATCATCTACACCGAACAGGAGTTCGTCGAGGAAACAAATCGCATCACGAACGGAGAAGGCGTCGATGTGGTCTACGATAGCGTAGGCAAGGACACCTTCGACGGTGGGTTAGACATTCTCAAACCCCGCGGCTATATGGTTCTCCTCGGCGCCTCTAGCGGCCCCGTGCCACCGCTTGACCCCCAGGTTCTCAACCAGAAGGGTGGTCTGTACCTCACCCGCCCCGCCCTCGTCCACTACACCGCGACCCGCGAGGAGCTCCTCTGGCGGGCGCAGAGCCTCTTCTCCTGGATCGGGCAGAATAACCTCGACGTCCGTATCGGCAGCACCTACAAGCTCTCCGAGGCAGACCAGGCGCACCGCGACCTCGAAGGCCGCAAGACCACCGGCAAGCTGATCCTGATCCCCTAGTCCCAGGAGGCTCACCATGAAGCTCGACGCAAGCCTTGCCGTCGAAGGGAAACACCTTCCCACAATCGACGAGGTCGGCCACGCCGCCGAGTCTCTGGGCTTCGCCGGGCTCTGGACCAGCGAGACCAAGCACGACTCATTCCTCCCGCTGGCGGTGGCCGCGAACAGTACGCGGACCCTGGACCTCGGTACCTCTATCGCCATAGCCTTCTCCCGCTCCCCGATGACGACGGCCCAGATCTCCTGGGACCTCCAGGATCACTCTGGTGGCCGCTTTATCCTGGGCCTGGGCACCCAGGTCAGGGCCCACATAGAGCGCCGCTTCTCCATGCCCTGGGGGAGGCCCGCCGCCCGCCTCAAGGACTATATTCTCGCGCTCCGGGTCATCTGGCAGTCCTTCCAGACAGAGGACTCTTTAAACTACGAGGGCGAGTTCTACCGGCATACCCTCATGACGCCGTTCTTTAACCCTGGGCCTATAGAATACCCGGAGATCCCGATCTACATAGCCGGCGTCAACACCAGGCTGGCGAAGCTTGCCGGGGAGCTCTGCGACGGCTTCCACGTTCACCCCTTCCATACCCCGGAGTACATCCGCCAGACCGTCAAACCCGCCATCAAAGAAGGAGCAGAGAAAGAAAACCGCAACCCCGAAGACGTGAAGCTCGCCACCAGCGTCTTCGTTATCACCGGCGAAACTGGGGAAGAGGTGGAAGAGCAGCGCGAGAAGATGCGCTCTCAGGCCGCCTTCTACGCCTCGACGCCTAGCTACCGCGTGGTGCTCGAGGCGCACGGCTGGGAGGACACTGGCCAAGAGCTAGGGAGGCTCGCCAGGGACAAGAAGTGGGACGAGATGCCGGGGTTGATAACCGATGAGATGCTCCGTGCCTTCGCCGTCGAGGCCGCTCCGGA
>JALZFP010000105.1 GCA_030861485.1 Actinomycetota bacterium
CAACGTCGAGCGCGCCATCGCCGGCAAGCGCGAGGGCGTCCTTCTCGCGGTTACTACCTTGCTCGCCGGCGGGCACGTGCTAATAGAAGACGTTCCCGGGGTGGGGAAGACCCTTCTGGCAAAGGCCCTGGCGCGTTCGGTCGCCGGCGACTTCCGGCGCATCCAGTTTACCCCCGACCTCCTGCCCGCTGACGTCACGGGCACGAACGTCTACAACCAGGGCGATGGGGCCTTCGAGTTCTGGGCGGGGCCGGTCTTTGCCAACATCGTTCTGGCCGATGAGATCAACCGCGCAAGCCCCAAAACCCAGAGCGCGCTGCTGGAGGCGATGGAGGAGGGATCGGTGACGGTGGACGGCGTGACGAGGCGTCTTCCGGAGCCCTTCGGCGTGATCGGCACCCAGAACCCAGTGGAGCACGAGGGGACCTACCCGCTGCCGCATGCCGAGCTCGATCGCTTCATGGTAAAGATGTCCTTGGGCTACCCGGACGGGGAGGCCGAGGTGGATCTCTTGAGGCTCTCCGCGGACCCGGTCGCTGACCTCGGCCCGGTGGTGGGCCTTGCCGAGTTCGCGAGGATGCGCCGCCTCGCCGGAGAGGTTTACGCGAGCGAGGCCGTGCTGCGCTACGTCGTCTCGGTGACAACCGCGACGCGCAAGCACGAGGCGATCTACCTGGGCGCTTCCCCGCGGGCGAGCCGGATGCTCCTCGGGGCCGCCAAAGCGCACGCGGCGGCGCGGGGGCGCTCCTACTGCATCCCCGACGACGTGAAAACCCTAGCCCCGCCCGTCCTCTCGCACAGGATCATCGCCCACGGTGCCGGCAGCTCCCGGAATGGCGCTGGCGAAGCCCGGGCCAAGGGCGTGGTACGTGAGATACTCACCTCCGTCCCCGTGAACGAGGCGGTCTAGAAGCTTTGCGCGGGGTGCTGCAGCCTGTGTGGCCGCGGCGAGTCTCGGTGCGGCCGACCGCCAGGGGGTGGCAGGCGATCCTCTTCGGGGTCCTCTCCCTGGCCGCGGGCTGGCTCGTCGGAACGACGCAGCTCTACCAGCTCGCCTATGCCCTGCTCGGGCTCCTCGTCGCCGCGTTCGTGCTGGGGTGGTTCTTCTCCCGGGGGCTGGGATACGAGCGCCGGCTCCCGTCGGGAGAGCGGTTTGTCGCGGGGCGTTCCTCCCGTGTAGGTCTCGCGGTACACAACGCCTCCCAGGGGCGCAGCCCTGGGGTGGAGCTCGTGGATCACCTCCCCAAACGGCGCCTGCTCAGGGCACCGCCGGTCGGAGGACTACAGACGTGGACCCTCCAGGAGCCAGTGTTCTTCGAGCGCAGGGGCCTCTACCAGCTCGGCCCGGCGGAGATCCGGACCACCGACCCTTTAGGACTCTTGCGCTTTATCAGAAGGTTCGCAACGCGTGAGGAGGTCACCGTCTACCCGGAGGTCTACGAGCTCGGGGGTTCCCTGCTGCGGGGACTCGGCGGCGCGTCGGGAGCCCGGGGCTCCTTCGGACGGCGGGGGGACGAGTTCTCGGGGCTCAGGGAGTACCGGCAGGGCGACGACCGGCGACACATCCACTGGAAGAGCGTCGCGCGCACGGGGGAGCTGGTGGTCAAGGAGTACGCCCAGGACGCTCCCCGGCGTCATGTGGTCATCCTGGACCTCCACCGCCCCGATATCGGTGTCTCGGGGGTAGAGATCGAGGACGCTATCTCGGCCGCGGGCTCGGTTCTCCTTCACCTCTTTTGGGAGGGCCTGCCTTTCAGGCTCCTGTGCACGGATAAAGAGCGTGGCGCGACCGTGTTTGGTGAAGATGAGGCGGCCTACTGGCAGACAATGGGTCTCCTCGCCGCGATGCGGGCCGACGGGGAGGCGGAGCTGGAGGATTTCCTGAACGAGAAGCTCCGCGAGGAACGCGAGGATCTCGGAGAGAGCGCGGTCTTAATTTCCCGTTCTCCCCTCGGCGGACTCGTGGAGAGCGTCCACGAGCTCCGGGCAGCCGGTCTCTCGGTGATCGTGGTGGCGCTCGCCGCACACACCTACCGGGCCGTGAGTACGAAGTCCAGATGTGAGGCTGCGTTCTCCGAGGACGTCCGGCGGTTGGAGCTCGCCGGGGCGGGCGTTAGCGTCGTGCGCCGGCCGGGCGGGGTGGCCACTTTAGCCGGGGTACAGCGGTGGAATACAGCGAATGGGCGGGGGACGGCGTAGCGGTGGGCTGGCCCGTGAGGCTGCCACTGTATGCCGCGGGGCTTGCGACCGGGGGAGCGTTCAGTGTGCTCTTCACCGGCGGGGCGTTGCCCTATGTGCTCGGGGCGGCGCTGCTCGGCCTTCTCGTGGGGTCGGCGGGGGCTTACAGGTTTGTGCTGCTCTTTCCGGCTGCTGCCCTCTATACGCTCGTCGCCGTCTACGGGCTGCCGCCCCTTAGCTTGAGCGGTTGGAAGGGGCTCCTGGAGAGGATTGGGCAGGATTTCTATATTGCGGCCCAGGTTACGTACGCCAATACGGTGCCCTTCGACCTGTATAATGGTCTGCTCGTCGTCCTCCTTCCTGTAGTTGTGATCGTGGTGACCTTTGCGACCTCGACCACCGTCTACGAAGCGAGCCCCGTGGTTTCGGTCGCCGTGCTCGGCCTGACCATCGGCGTCTTGAGCACCGTCTCTCTCGAGGTCGGCATCGAGTTGTTCTTCGCCCTGTTTCTCGTCTTCGGCATCGCACTCTTGCTCCTCACGAGCGACCGCGCGGGGCGTAACGGGGGGCTAAGACCGGTGGCGGTCCTGGCAGGGGCATCGGTGGCCGCGCTGGTGCTCGCGCTGCCGTTTATGCCCTTCGCCGAGGAGGCTATACGTCCGGCCTCTATGGACTGGACCAGGCTCGCTACCGGCGGCGCCTCGCGCCTAACTGTGCAGGCGGACGTCGGCGACTACCTGAACAGTGGGCGCAGCGCGGAGTTGATGCGGATCAGGAGCCCGGAGCCACTGCTCTGGCGCGGGGGAACCCTGGATCACTTCGACGGCTTTAAGTGGTCCTCGACTGTCGAGCCCGGGGAGGACGATGGCGAGGAGATCTCGGCCGACGTGCCGGTCCGCAAGGTGGAGCAGAGAGTCGAGATCTTGGAGGCCGAGACGAGCTTACTTTTCGGGGGGTACCAGGTCTCGAGCGTCTCCGTGCGCGACGCCCAGGAGCGCTCCGACGGCTCCTGGACTACCGTACAGCCCCTCAGTGAGGGCTCCTCCTACCGGGTCCTCTCCCGGGTACCCCAGCCCACCACCGAACAGCTAAGGTCCGCCGGCATCGCCTACCCCGCGGTCGTAGGGGAAAAATTTCTCCAGCTCCCCGAGGACCGGCCAGCTATCCTGCGCCAAACCGCCCAAAAAATAGAGACCGACTACAATCCTCAAACGCCCTACGACACCGCCAGAGCCATCGAGCGGTACTTGATCTCCGACGGCGGTTTTACCTACAACCTGAACGCGGATTACAACCGGGCCGACAAGGCTATAGAGGAGTTCCTAGACGGAAACAAGGAGGGCTTTTGCACCCAATTCGCCACCACGATGGCGCTGCTCTTGCGCGAGCTCGGTCTGCCCTCCCGGGTCGCCTACGGAGCCACCAGGGGCCGGGAAGAGGGACCGGACGAGTACGTAATAACCGGCTACAATGTGCACACGTGGGTCGAGGTTTACTTCCCCGGCGTCGGCTGGTACCCATTCGACCCGACCCCTGGCTTCTCCGTCCCGGAGACCATGCAGGCCAACGCACCCCGCCCCGAGTTGCCCGCCGAGGACCTGTCCTACGTCTCCTCGGAGGCCCCGGCCCTCAAACCGCAGCAGATCCCCGGTCTACCCCCCGAACCGGAAGAGTCTCCGGCAGGCGAGCCCGCGGACCCCGACTTGGGAACTCTGGTGTGGTCTCGCTATGTATATACGCTCTCGCCGATCATCCTGCTCGTCCTCCTCGCTGCTATACCTCTAACGAAGAGGGCGCTCGCCTTCCGGGGACGTCCGGAGGACCTCTATAGGGACCTCACGGGTCGGCTGAGAGACCTCCTGCCGCCCTGCGGGACCGGAACGAAGATTGCTGGATCACCCGCCCTCACCCCAACCGAGCGGCTACTCCTACTCGCCGGGGCTGTCGGGGTCGAGGAGGAGCCGTTCCGCGAGTTCGCCCAGGCCTACTCGGAGAGCCTCTACGCTCTTGGCGCGAGCGCGTCTCACCCCCTTGTGGCGCGTGCTCACCGGAGAGCTCTCCGCCAACTCGCGAGTCTTCCCCGGTGGAGGCGTACTCTGGGCTCCATCAATCCGGCCTCGCTTTTCTCGAGGGCTCGCGTGCGCCTCACCGCCCTGCAGGCGCGGACCGGAAAGGCGTTACGCGCGGAGGTCGAGGGGTTTCGTAGAAAGCGTTAGTGGGACGACTTAGAAAAGTCCGCGTTGAATTGGGCGGGTAGCGGTGTAATAATTCTTCTACCCAGGCGAACCAGCTACAGCATTCCGTAGGAGGTGCTGATGGACCAGAAGACGACGATAGTATCTATCACCGATAACGCGGCCGAGAAGGTCAAGGCGCTCATGGCGCAGGAGGGTGAGGAGGATCTCGCGCTGCGCATCGGCGTGAGGCCTGGCGGCTGCTCAGGCTTCCAGTACTCGATCTACTTCGACGACGAGATCAACGACGACGACGAGGTCATCGAGACCAAAGGCGTCAAGGTACTTATCGACGCTATGAGTGTCCCCTACATTATGGGCAGTGAGTTCGACTACGTGGACGGCTTGATGGGTGCTGGCTTCGCCGTCAACAACCCGAACGTCCAGGGCGGCTGCGGCTGCGGCAGCTCCTTTACCTGCTAGCCGGAGAACATATTAGATTGCAGATGGCCTGGGGCCTGTAAGGGTCCCAGACTTTTTTACCTTGTGGCTTCATCTATGCCTTCTGGTGTAACGACGAAGATTCCGTAATCGTCGTCGGCTTCTGCTATCCAGCCCCTCTCGTCTAGGTACTCGGCTATCCCCCAGAACTCCTCCAGATTCGAGACGCCCGCTCGATACATAACAGGATCTCGGGGCACATATGCTCCGGGTCTGCCGCTGGCCTCCACAGCTGCCGCCTGTAAGACCCGGCGTGCTTTCTCCCGGATTACCCTGGCTTCGCTTACGATGGTTTTCCCTCCCCTCCTGTACCCGCATTACTCCTCATCTCGACCGCCCCACCGCCGCAGAGACGAGCAGGGCGGACTCTATGGTCGGATAGACTAGTGTATTCTTGAGAACCTTCCCCTTAGAGCTCCCAAAAACACGGTCTAGCCTTACCCTGTGGCTAATTTACATCCCCATTCAGCCGACGCAAGATCAACCATGCTCGACCTGTAGACCTACCAAAAGCTTACTTTGTGCGCCTCGTGCCGCAGGTAAAGCGAAACTAAACGTTTAGCCTCGCACACCCTATTCCCGCCATCCGGGTGCAGGTTAGGTTTCAGCGGTTTGCGCTCTTCGGCTGCTCTCTTCTGGGGGTCTCGTATCACCACCGTCGGGGGCGCTGCGCGGCAGGAGATATCAAGTACCTTCGGCCTTTCGGAGCTGTGTGTCTAATAACCTGATTGAAGTCTTCCTGGGGGTTCGGTCCCGTGAGGCTCTGCCCGTTGATGATAAAGCTCGGGGTGCCCTGAATTCCCGCTTCTCGAGCTTGCTGCAGGTCCCTCTGCACTATCACCTCGTCCCTGTCCGAGGGTAGCTCGGACTCGAAGCTCTCTAAGTTAAGATCGAGCTCGCGCACCAGATCGGCGAGCTTCTCGTCCGATAGGGTTTCGCCGTTGGCGGAACCCTGATTCTCATAGAGGGCGTCGTGGTACTCTCAGAACCTGCCCTGCTCCTGGTCCGCCCTCGTGGCCTGGGCGTCCTTTACAGACTCCTGCCGGAGGTAGGTGAAGTCCCGCCACTCTATTCTGAGTGCTCCGTTCTCACCGTACCTTTCCACCAGCTCCGGTTCCACCTCACGGGCAAATTGCCGCCGTTCGGTGACGGGTAGTCGGCGTACTCGGTCAGGACGACCGGCCCGGCTCTTTGTTGCTCTTCACACACGCTGCGGGGGGTGCTGGCTATACTCTGGGACATGATGGGATAGGCGTCTTGTTACAGACACCTCGCGGGTTCCGCGTTACCTACCCGGCTGAGAGAAGACCGTATCACTAGGAATACCAGAACAAGGAGGCACTCTTTGAAGTGTAGAAGCAATCGCCGCGACGGCAGTCCAGGTCTGTCGGGAGTCCACCGGACGAGCCTAATGGCTTTGCTTGTGCTCGCTTCACTCATGCTCCTCGTCGCTGCCTGCGGGGGGACTACGGCGGGTAGCGGTGAAGAGGAGTCGGGGACATCCGAGGAGGAGCCCCCTGAAAACGAGGCCTCGCCAGGAGAGGAGACTTCGGAGGTTGCACTCGCCCCGGCCGATGCCACGGTCGGAGAGAACGAAGAGACGGCTATGCCGGCCAACTACAGGGAAGAAGACCGCGCCCAGTCTCCGCCGGAGAACCCACCCGAGGGGGTGCGGACCTACCCGGCGACGACCAACGGAAACTACGAGCCTCCGATCTATTACGAGCAAGATCCTCCGACAAATGGTGATCATGCACCTTACTGGCAGAGGTGCGGCTTCTATAGCACACCAATAGAGAACGAGGCCGCCGTCCACTCCCTGGACCACGGGGCCGTTTGGATTACCTACAGGCCGGACCTGCCTCAAGAGGAGCTCGACACCCTACGCAACCTGGCCCGGGAGGCCTACGTGCTAGTCAGCCCGTACGAGGGCCTCAGGACGCCCGTGATCGTCACTGCCTGGAGGAACCAGCTGGACCTCGAAGGGACCAACGATCCCCGCCTCCGGCAGTTCGTGGACCAGTTTAGGGTCAGCGATACGGCGCCCCGCTCTGGGAACGGCTGCGAGAATGGACGCGGAGAGCCAGAGGTAGCGTCAGCAGCGACGTTGTAGCAGGACGCCCCGGCTAGAGCAAGTCGCAAGCCCGGTCCCCTACTTCAGGAGCGGGCTTCTCACGCTTACGTGCGGTGAGATCAGAATCCGGGTATAGGAACGCTCTCGAAGTCTTCTTTGCCGGCGCCACAGTCGGGGCACTGCTCCGGAAGCTCTCCCTCGACGCTGTAGCCGCAGACGGTGCAGGCCCAGTTCATGGACTCAGCGTCTCCCTGGGCTTCGGGTTCCGGCTTCTCGCCGCCCACGCCCCGCACTTCATCGGTCACAGCAGATCTCCTCTCCACGACGATCTAACGTGCCCATTATGACACCGCGAAGCTGCTCCGGGCCGGTAAGGGTCCAAGCACGAACCGTGATACGGTTTCTGTCGTTCAACCGTACTGGGATCGAAGGGTAGGCTTTAGGAG
>JALZFP010000120.1 GCA_030861485.1 Actinomycetota bacterium
AGACGATGGCCCAGCGCGTCCAGATCCTCCAACAGGTCGCCGGCCAGCGGGAGAGGCTGAACTCCCTGAGCAACCTGGCCGCCGGACTCGCCCACGAACTCAACAACCCCGCCGCCGCTAGCCGCCGCGCCATAAGCGACCTGCGCGAGAACATCGAGGCCACGAAAAAACTGGCGATGAAGCTGAGATGGGCGCTAACCCCTGAAGAACTCGAAACCCTCGCCGCCCTGGAAAAGGAAGCGTCCACAAGGGCAGCCTCTCCCCCCTACCTCGAACCGCTCGCGCGGGACGACCTCGAAGGCAAGATCGCAGGCTGGCTGAGGGCCCGCGGCCTGGAAGACGGGTGGGATTTGGCTCCGGTCTTCGCGGACGCGGCGCTCGGCACAGGCTGGCTCGGGGAGGTAGAAGCCACCGTGCCGGGCGACGCGCTCCCCAGCGTGTTGGAGTACCTCGGGGCGACGGTCACGACCGCGGACCTGCTTGCCGAGGCGGAGGCGAGCGTGGGACGCATCTCGGGGCTGGTCGAGGCGGTCAAGTCGTACTCGAACATGGACCAGGCGCCGCTCGGGGAGGTAGACATCAACGAGGGCATCGAGCAGACCCTCACGGTGCTCGGTTACAAACTCGAGTCCGGCATAGAGATAACACGCGTGTACGACCCGAAGCTTCCGCGCATCAGCGCCTACAGAGGCGAGTTGAATCAGGTCTGGACAAACCTCATAGACAACGCCATAGACGCGGTGTCTGGCGAAGCCGACGAGAATGCACCGAGACGCATAGGGCTTAGGACCACGTGTGAAGGTGACGGTGTGCTGGTGGAGGTCTCCGATTCTGGCCCCGGCATCCCCAAGGAGCGGCAGGCGCGCGTCTTCGAGCCGTTCTACACGACAAAGGGGGTCGGCGCGGGGACGGGCCTCGGGCTCGACATCGCCTACCGCATCGTCGTCGGGCGCCACGGCGGAGACATCCGCGTCGTCTCTAGGCCCGGCGATACCCGCTTTCAGGTGCGGCTCCCGCTCCAGCCGGGTGGAGGGATCGGGGAACCGGAGCAATCCCCCGAAGCGGAAGAGGAGGCGCCGGTACGATGATGCACCAGCCCGGTGATACGCGGGTCTTCCCCAAGTTCACCAAAGAGCAACTCGCGGTGCTCTC
Source organism: Actinomycetota bacterium (assembly GCA_030861485.1). GTDB lineage: Bacteria > Actinomycetota > Rubrobacteria > Rubrobacterales > Rubrobacteraceae > Rubrobacter_F. Next base: position 1,153 of record JALZFP010000120.1, read on the forward strand.
CCCTTACGGGACCGAGCGAGAATACGCGGAGGGAGAGTACCTCTTCACCGAGAACGACATTGTTGACAGCTTTTATGTGGTGCTGGAGGGGAAGGTTCTTATCTCGCGTAAGGGAGAGAACGAGACGGTCGCGACCCACCCGCCCGGCGAGTTCACCGGGCAGCTCGTAAACCTAAGCGGCAAGGGCTCGCGCCACCGGGCACGGGCCGCGCTCCCGAGCCGCATCCTGGAGATACCGGCTAGGTCCTTTCAGAATCTGGCGAGCGAGAACCCCGAGATCGGCGACGTCTTCATCTCGACCCTCGCCCGGCGCATGCGCCAGTCGCAGGCCTGGCTGCGCCAGCAAGAGAAGATGGCAGCCCTGGGCAAGCTCTCGGCGGGCCTCGCCCACGAGCTTAACAACCCGGCGGCGGCGGCCCGGCGGGCGGCGGAGGACTTACGAGAGGAGAGCCTGAAGGCCCAAAGGTCGGCCCTCGCCCACGACGAACGCTTCACCCCTGTTCAGAGAGAGCATCTCGCGGATCTGGAGCGTGAGTTAACGGAGGGCTCCCGCACACTCGTCCTCCTCGACCCACTGGAGCAAAGCGACAGGGAAGACGAACTGACCGACTGGTTGGAAGATCACCGCGTCGAGGATGCCTTTGAGCTCGCGCCGACGCTTGTTGCGGCGGGACTCGACGCCGAACGCCTGGACGCTCTCGCCGAGGGGCCGGAGAGCCTCAACAACGAAGCGCTCGCGGGAGCGTTGGGGTGGCTCGGCGCTACGCTCATCCTGGTGACGCTCGCAGACGAGGTCGGGCAGAGCACCGGCCGGATCTCAGAGCTTGTGCGGGCGATGAAGGAGTACTCGCACATGGACAAGACGACCACGCGTGAGGTGGACGTGCGCGAGGGGCTTGAGAGCACGCTCACCATCCTCGCCCACAAGCTCAAGAAGGGCGTGGCGGTCGAGCGCGAGTACGCCGAAGGGCTGCCGAAGATCTGCGCCCACGGCGGAGAACTGAACCAGGTGTGGACCAACCTCGTGGACAACGCCGTAGACGCCATGGGTGGGTGCGGTAAGCTGAAGGTAAAGACCTTCCGCGACGGAGGAGAGCACGTGCTCGTGGAGATCACCGACGACGGCCCCGGTATCCCGCGGCAGATAAAGAGCCGCATCTTCGAGCCGTTCTTCACCACCAAGGGAGTGGGCGAGGGAACGGGACTCGGGCTCGACATAGTCCGGCGCATCGTCAGGGGGCACGGCGGTGAGATCCGGGTAGACTCTACCCCCGGAGAGACGAGCTTCAAAGTGCGACTGCCCATA
>JALZFP010000125.1 GCA_030861485.1 Actinomycetota bacterium
GAAGTTCCGGCTGAAGCTGAGATCGTCATCGAGGGCTACACCGACCCCGAGGAGCCGCTGACGCTTGAAGGGCCGTTCGGGGACCACACCGGTTTCTACTCGCTCGCCGACTACTACCCCGCGATGCGTGTCACGGCGGTGACCACGCGCCGCAACGCGATCTACCCCTCGACCATCGTGGGCCGACCTCCGATGGAGGATGCCTGGCTCGGGTACGCGACGGAGCGCATCTTTCTGCCGCTCACACGCCTGATGCTGCCGGAGGTCGTCAACTATCACATGCCGCCGGAGGGAATCTTTCACAACCTCGTCTTTGTCTCGATAGACAAGCAGTATCCGGGACACGCTATGAAGGTCGGCGCGGGAATGCTGGGGCTTGGGCTCATGAGCCTAGCGAAGATGATCGTGATCCTCGATTCGGATGTGAACGTGGAGGACACGAGCGAGGCCTGGTGGGTGACGCTGAACAACATAGACCCGGAGCGGGATATTAGGATGCTCCCCGGCCCGATAGACGTGCTGGACCACTCCAGCCGGGCGTTCTCTTATGGGTCGAAGATGATCGTGGACGCGACGAAGAAGTGGCCCGAGGAGGGTTTCACCCGCGAGTGGCCGGAAAAGATAGTCATGAGCGAGGACATCAAGAAGCTCGTGGATGAGAAGTGGGAGCGGTATGGCATCCTCCTCGACTAGCCCCGCTTCCGGTACGATTACCGGTAGGCTGCGGGTGCTCCTGGAGATGATCAAGTGGGAGCACACCGTCTTCGCCCTGCCGTTTGCCTACGCTGGGATGCTCGCCGCTCCGGTGCCTTTTAGCTTCTCGAACCTGTTCTGGATCACGGTAGCTATGGTCGGTGCCCGCACCGCCGCCATGACCCTCAACCGTATCATCGACGCAAGGATAGACGCGAGAAACCCACGCACCGCCGACCGGGCCATACCGAAAGGCCTCGTGGGTGTGCGCGAGGCGTGGATCTTCACCGGCGTGGCGATAGCTTTACTGGTGCTCGCAACCTTCTTCCTTGAGCCGATCACACGGTACTTGTGGCCGCTCGTGGTTTTGGGGTTCGTGATCTACCCCTACACCAAACGCTTTACCTGGCTCTGCCACCTGGCGTTGGGCGTAGCTAACGGCCTGGCGCCGGGGGCGGCGTGGGTGGCGGTCACGGGCGAGATCTCGTGGACGCCTGCGTTGATCTGGGCGGGGGCGGCGCTCTGGGTGGGGGGCTTCGACATTATCTACGCCCTCCTCGATAGGGACTTCGACCTGGAGAACCGGGTCAACTCCCTTCCGGCCCGGTTCGGGGTGGGGCCGGCGCTCGTCGTCTCGCGCGTCTGGCACGCTCTGAGCGTGGGCTTTCTGGTGGCTTTCGGGATAGCCGCGGGCTTGGGCGTGATCTACTACCTCGGGGTCGTGGTGGTGGCGTGGCTCCTCTTCTACGAGCAGTCGCTGGTCAGAAAAGATGATCTCTCGAGGCTCGACATGGCCTTCTTCACGATGAACGGGGTCATCAGCCTGGTCTTCTTCGTCTTCGTCCTCCTAGACCGGCTGATCGACTAGTGGCCATAGAGAGCGCCTTTGTGGGTATCACCGGGGCGAGCGGCGCTCCTTATGCGGTGCGCCTCGTAGAAATTCTCGCGGAGAACGACGTGTTCGTCGAGGTTTGCGCCTCCAAGATGGGCGAGAAGGTCCTCGCCTACGAGATGGCCGGCCTGAGCACCAAGAAGCTCGCCGAGACCTACGACGTGAAGCGCTACTCTCCGGACGACCTCTTCGCACCGCCGGCGAGTGGAACGAGCGTACCAGATGCGGCGGTCATAGCTCCCGCGAGCGTCTCAACTTTGGGCAACATCGCCAACGGCACCGGTACCAACCTTATCCACCGGGTGGCGGACGTAGCCCTAAAGGAGCGAAAGCGGCTCGTTGTCCTGGAGCGCGAGATGCCCTACAGCCTCGTGCATATAAAGAACATGGCGGCTGTTACCGAGGCCGGCGGCACGATAATCTCCGCCGCTCCGGGCTTCTACAATCACCCGGAGACGATGGAGGACCTTATAGACTTCGTTATCGGGAAGGTCCTGGACGCGATAGGCCTCAGGGGACACGAGTTGGTCGAGAGGTGGGGCCATAAGCGACGCGGGTAGAGAGTGCACAGAGAGGCGGCTACCCGGTGGGGAGGAGCGGGCGCGGCTCGTGCGCGAGATGTTCGACCGTATCGCGGGGCGCTACGAGCTCTTGAACGCGCTCATGACAGCGGGCCTGCACCGGGCTTGGAACAAAAAGGTGGTAGAGGCAACCGGGCTTCGCGCCGGAGAACGAGCACTGGACCTTGCCTGCGGCACCGGTAGCCTGACTAGGGACCTGGCAAAGAGGGTCGGACCCGAGGGGTACGTGCTCGGGGTGGACTTCTCGAAGGAGATGTTAAGGGTCGCGCAGCGGCGACCATCATCGAACATCGAGTACCGGCTCGGGGACGCGACGGACGTGGCCGGGATAGAGGACGGCTCCTTCGAGGCGGCGACGATAGCGTACGGGGCGCGGAACATCCCGAACCTCGACGCGCTATTCGCGCAGATGGCGCGTTCGCTCAAGCCTGGCGGAAGGGCGGTCTGCCTGGAGATAGCACGGCCCAAGGGGCGGTTTTCTGCTACCTTTTATCGGCTGTGGTTCGACAAAATCGTACCGCGACTCGGCGCCGCGGTTTCGGGAGATGCCTGGGCGTACTCGTATCTTCCGGAATCGGTGAAAGAGTTCGTAGCACCTGGCGTGTTAAGTGACATAATGAGGCGTAATGGACTACAAAACGTTACATGGCGGCCCTTCTCTGGCGGCATCATCACGCTTCATGTCGGGGAGAAACCTGGCTGAGAGTGCCCGCAACTTACGCGATGCGCTTCCCGACGAGGCTTTGGAGGCTGTGGCGGGGGTAGAGGAGCGGCTCGTCGAGGTCGCGTACGGCGCCCCGGGTGTGCTCGTCGCGCCGGCGTTCGATGCGCTTACGGCGGGGGGCAAGAGGCTGCGTCCGATCCTGCTAGTCTTGAGCGCCCGGATGGGCGAGCCGGAGAGCGGCGCGCTGCTCACGGCGTCCACGGCCATCGAGGTTCTGCACACGGCGACGCTCATCCACGACGACGTGGTGGACAAGGCCGGGTCCAGGCGGGGGAGGCCGACGACCGTCGCCGCCTACGGGCGCGAGGTCGCGGTAGCGACCGGCGACTACCTCTTCGCCGAGGCATTTCACGGGCTGGCGGAGATCGGGGACCCCAGGCTGGTGCGCTCCTTCTCCGAGGCGGCGATGGGCCTTGCGGCGGGCGAGCTGGAGCAGTTCCGCTCGGCACGCGGCCCCGTCGAGGTTGAGGCGTACCTGGAGCACATCCGCATGAAGACCGCTGGCCTCTTCAAGGCGGCGTGCGTGGCGGGTGGCACCTTGGGGGGTCTCTCTATCAAGCAGGTAGACGCCTTGGCGACCTACGGGCAGGCTCTGGGGCTCGCCTTTCAGATGTCTGACGACGTGATGGACCTGGTCGGCAAGCCGGGGCTCATGGGCAAGGGAGTAGGCGCGGACCTGGCCGAGGGGACCGTTACGCTACCGGTCATCTTTGCGCTGAAGGAGGGGAACGCGGCGGTTATCCGGCGGGTGCTTCAGACGCCGAGCCCACCGCCGGAGATTTTGGAGGCCGGCATAGAGGCGGTTTTGGCGACGGACGCGATCAGAAAGACGGAGACCTGGGCCTTGGGAGAGATCGAGGCGGCGTTAGAGGGGCTCTCGCTCTTGCCCGACGGGCCAGAGCGGGCCATCCTGGAGGCGATAGCGAGCGAGGTGGTGGGACGAGATGCTTAAGGTAGGTGCGCCGGTAGACCTGACACAGATCCGGGAGAAAGTCTACGCGGGTGAAAGGCTCTCCTTCGAGGACGGGCTCAAGCTCTTCGAGTCAAACAACGTAACCGAGATTGGCCAGATGGCCAACCACGTGCGGGAGCGTCTACACGGCGACAAGGCGTACTTCTCTCACAAGTACCGGCTCTACCCGACGAACATCTGCATGTACCGCTGCCGCTTCTGCGCCTTCAGGGTCTCGAAGGGCGACGAGCGGGGCTACGAGTGGCCCGCAGAGAAGACGTTGCACGAGCTATCGAGGGTGGACCTTACGGGCGTTACGGAGTTGCACATCGTCGGCGGTGTACATCCTGATTGGGGCTTCGAGGTGTACCTGGACATCGTCCGGGAGCTGCACCGAGAGTATCCCGACATCCACATAAAGGCCTGGACCGCCGTCGAGGTCGACGCCTTTGCCCGCCTGAGTGGGAAGAGCGTCCGGCAGGTCCTGGAGGAGCTGCGCGAGGCGGGGTTGGGGAGCTTGCCGGGGGGCGGGGCGGAAATCTTCGACTGGGAGATCCGCCGGACCATCTGCCGGACGAAGTGTACCGGGGAGCGGTGGATCGAGGTCCACGAGACCGCGCATGATCTGGGAATGAAAACTAACTCCACGATGCTCTATGGCCACCTGGAGACGCCGGAGAGCAAGGTCGATCATATGCTGCGCCTGCGGGACCTACAGGACCGTACCGGTGGTTTTCGTACTTTTATCCCGCTCGCCTTCCACCCTGATAACACCCGCCTGAAGCACCTGCCACGCTCGACCGGGGCCGAGGATCTCAAGCACATCGCCATCGGACGTTTGCTCTTGGATAACATCCCGCACATCATGGCCTACTGGGTTACGGAGACGCCGGAGGTTGCGCAGGTCGGGCTCTCTTTCGGGGCGGACGACCTGGACGGCACGATCATGGTGGATGAGGAGATTATCAACGCCGCCGGGGGCAAGCACGTCGAAGGGGCGATGACAAAGGACCGCCTCGCCGCGATGATCCGGGAGGCCGGCCGCGTTCCCCTGGAGCGTGACACCGAGTTCAACGTGATCCGCGAGTACCAGGAGATGCCTCTCTAGAATGCTCCGCGTCGGCTTCATAGACTACCTGAACTGTCTCCCCTTGAGGCTCGGGCTCGAAGCAACCGGCGGCCTTGAAGGGGTAGAGCTCGTCGGCGGGACGCCCGCTGAGGTAAACGCGGCGCTGCTCTCGGGAGAGGTCGAGCTCGGGCTCGTCTCGTCGGCGAGCTGGGCGCGCAACCGCGACCGGCTCATGCGTCTGGAGGGCTACGGCATAGCCTCGGACGGACCGGTGATGAGCGTGCTGCTCGCCACCCGCAAGGTGCGCCTTTCGGAGGCGCGAAGGGTGGGGCTCACGAGCGAGTCGGCGACGAGCCACTCTCTGGCGAGGCTCGTGCTGGAGCGCGTCTACGGCGCCTCCCCCCTTTACGAGGTGGTTTCGACGCGCCCCGAGTGGGTGCTGGACGAGTACGACGCAGCGCTGTTTATCGGTGATACGGCGCTACGCGTCCGATGTATGGGAGGTGTTGAGGTCTGCGACCTCGGGGAGGCGTGGGAGCGTCTTGCGGGGCTGCCGATGGTATACGCGGTGTGGGCTTCGCGGAGGGATTCCGCCCTCTTGGGGTTCTGGAGAGAGCGGGTCGCGCGGGCCGTCTCGTGGGCCGGGGAGCACCTCGATGAGCTCGTCGCCGAGGCGCGGTGCTCCTGTCCGGCGGCGGAGGGGGACTTGAGGACGTACTTCTCCTCCTGTATCGGATACAGGCTCGGAGCGCGCGAGGAGGAGGGTTTGGAGAGGTATCTGTCGGAGGGTGGGCTTCTAACCTCCAGAGTCTACGGGAAGGTGAGCGCATGACGAGCGCGGACGCGAGCGCGTTGTTAGAGAAGGGTGTGCTGGACGTGGGCCTCGAAGATAAGGAGGCCAAAAAGGAGCTAGCGAAGCTCTTCGAGCGGGACTTTCTGAGCCTCGCTTCGGAGGCAGACACGATACGCAAACGGCTCCACCCGAACGATATTGTCACGTACATCGTAGACCGGAACATCAACTACACTAACGTGTGTTGGGTCGCCTGTTCTTTCTGCGCCTTCTACCGTACCAAGCGCCAGGCCGAAAAGGGCGACGGCTACGTCTTGAGCGTGGATCAGGTCCTACAGAAGATACAAGAGACCGTGGATCTCGGTGGGACCGGTATCTTGATGCAGGGGGGCTTGCACCCGGATATCGGGATGGAGTACACGACGGGCTTGTTGCGCGCGATTCGCAAAGAGTTCCCCGAGGTACAGGTTCACGCCCTTTCTCCGGCGGAGGTCTGGCACCTCGTGAACAAGAGCGGCCTCTCCCTGGAGGAGACCCTGAAAGAGCTTAAGCAGGCCGGCCTCATGAGCATTCCTGGCGGTGGGGCAGAGATCCTCACCGACGAGACGCGGGGCCGCATCGCACCGGCAAAAAACTCGACGAGCGCGTGGCTGGACGTGATGGAGACCTGGCACGCTTTGGGGATGAAGTCCACGGCGACGATGATGTTCGGGATCGACGAATCTTACGAGGAGCGCATAGAGCACCTGCTCCAGATCCGCCGGCTCCAGGCGAAGACCGGCGGCTTCACGGCGTTCATCGACTGGACCTTTCAGCCAGACAACACGACCTACCTGAAGAAACACCCCGACTTCGAGAAGGCGTCTTCCCTTGATTACCTTAAGACTACGGCCATAAGCCGCATCGTTCTCGATAACGTGCCCAACATCCAGGCCAGTTGGGTGACGCAGCCGATGAAGACCGCCTCGATAGCTCTTCACGCCGGGTGCAACGACATGGGATCTATAATGATCGAGGAGAACGTTGTGAAGGAGGCCGGGGCCAGCTACTGCACCACAGAAGAGGAGCTCCGAAGCGTCATCGAGCGCAGCGGCTTCAGGCCCGCCAAGCGCACCACGCTCTACGACCGGGTTCTCGAGCCCGGAATCTCCGTCGAGGACATCTAGTTGGGCGAAGCGGGGCGTCCCGCCGTGATCTTTGCGGCCAGCCTCGTCCTGCCAGTCTCCGCTCCCCCGATCAGGGACGGCGCCCTCTTGGTGCGCGAGGGACGCATTGCTGCCGTGGGTTCGTTACGGGAGATAGAGCGTGAGAACCCCGACGTGGAGGTCCGCTACTTCCCCCGGCACACGATAATCCCCGGCGCGGTGAACACCCACGCTCACCTCGGCTTTCGCAGGGGGGACGCGCCGGAAGGAGGAAGCTTCTCGCGCTGGGTAAACGAGCTGGTCTCCAGGCTCCCCGAGAAGGAGTCGTGGACCCCCCAGGCTGCGCGTGACTCTGCCCGGGAGGCCCTGGAGGCCGGCACGACTTTTCTGTGCGATTCCTCGCCGTACGGGGAGTGCTTGCCCCAACTCGCGGGGTCTGGGATGGCCGGGATCGTCTTCGCGGAATTCTTCCCGTTTATGTTCGACTCTCCTGAGGAGGCGGTGAATTCGATCGAGAGCACCGCGCTCTCTTTGCGCGATGGTATACCCCTGAGGGTGAGTGTCGAGACGAGCGTGCACGCGCCGTACACGGTGGACCCCGAGTCGAGCAGGCTCGCGGCGCGGAAGGCGAGGGAGAGGGGGGAGCGGCTCGCTATACATCTCTCGGAGAGCCCTGAGGAGTACGAGTTCGTTCTAAGGGGAACCGGTGGTCTGGAGCGCGTCTTCGGGGAGCCTGTCGGCTGGGGCGGGGTGGGCGTCTCGCCGGTCCGGTACGCTGAGAGCGTGGAGCTGCTCGGACCGGGCACGATCGCGGCGCACCTCGCTTCCGGTGTTTCGGAGGAGGATATCGAGATCCTGGCCCGCACCGGTGTCGCCGCCACCCTATGCCCCCGGTCGAACGAGTATCTCGGGTGTGGGGTTTCGCCGCTACCTGAGATGCTCGGGCGCGGTATACGTGTAGGGATGGGTACCGACGGTCTCTGGAGCAGCCCGAGCATGAACCTTTTCGAGGAGACGCTCTTCGCGGTCAACCTGTACGGCCTAGACGGGGAGATGGGCCTGAAGCTCGCCACCCTGTACGGGGCACGGGCTTTGGGGATCGCTGACGAGACGGGGAGCCTTGAAACGGGGAAGTGGGCGGACTTCGCGCTGGTCAAGGCGGCACCCGGCGCACCCGGCGAGAGCCCCGAGATGGAGATTCTCGAGGCAGCGGCGAATAGCGCGGTGGCGATGACCGTGGTCGGTGGAGAGCTTAGATACGATCGAATCGGGGACTATAGGGGTTAAGAGCCCGGTCACCCGTGGGAGGCTCGCCTTGAAGGCTTAGTTTTCGTCCTCTAAAGCGTCTCTTGGCTGCGGCTTCAGTACCCGTCCGACAGTGATAGTCCGTTGCCGGGCGGCTCGACAGCCAGGGCCGGTTCTTTGAGTGTCTCTACCAGGTCGATGATGCTCCCGTTGAGGGCCTCGCTGACGGGACGGGCGATGCGCAGCAGGTCTTGCGGCGAGAGCTCCAGGATGAAGGGGGGAGCAGGTGGCACAACCGCAATCGTCATAGCGACGGTGTGCGAAAGACTCTGCTAGCCGAGTCCCCAGATCCTGTTATCGAGGCGAAAGCGACCAGGCCAGAGGATACCCCTGCCCGCTTAAAACTACCCTGTAGCGAACGTAAGCATTAGTGATCTGTCCTCCCCGGTGCGGGTCCCCTATATGTTGAGCTTTTTTAAGAAAACAGAAGAGAATCGTACTTTGGGCGTTGACCAGGCGAATCGCTGTTGAAAGAATGCGCGCCGAAATCAAGCTCGATTTGGAGGAGTAGTACATTGAAGAAAACAATTTTATT